>JAIXOS010000031.1 GCA_027486695.1 Chitinophagaceae bacterium
CCATTCAAAGATGGTACAGCCGAATTAAGGGAGGCGCAATTGCTCACATGGCAGCGTGTACCTAATACCGCAATGGTGGTTACTACCGACGTGGGCGATTGTAATGATATTCACCCTATCAATAAAAGACCCGTTGGTGAAAGGTTAGCACTTGCAGCAAGGGCTTTAGCATATAAAGAAAAAATAGTGTACTCAGGTCCTGTTTATCAATCGTTTAAGGTAAAAAATAATCAAGCAGTAGTATCTTTTGCACATACTGCAAAAGGCTTGGTTGCTAGCGATAGTACATTAAATGGTTTTGTAATTGCAGGTGCCGATAAACGTTTTTATAATGCCAAAGCAGTCATCAACAAAAACGAAGTGATTGTATCGCACGATAGTGTGCCTACGCCTACAATAGTGCGTTTTGGTTGGGAAAAATGTCCTGCGGCTAGCTTATTCAATTCCGCCGGTTTACCTGCTACACCGTTTCGGTCTGATTATTAACCTCTAAAAAAGTCAAACGTATACAAGTATCCTCACCAAGTTTGGTGGGGATTTTTTTTGAATTAGAGCCCCATCTTTTTGGTTGATAGCGCATAGCACATGCCCGATTCTGTTACAATGTTAACATTCGTTACCCATGTTTTATTCAAACCAATACCTACTGATTTGTTTGAAAGAAGTAATTTTAATCTGTCTATTTTACGTTACTATATATACTTGTTAATCAATTTTAATAGTCAAATATAAAATATAATTTGTTTTTTAAAATAGCCTTTGTTTTTTCAAGAACAAGTGAAGAATTCTCTCACCATTAAATAAGTTGCCTATGCATTGATGAACAATGTTTTAAAATCCGCTCATTCCTTTGAAATGCCCATTAACCTAATCAACTATCAAACAAAAATGTCAATGAAAAAAATGTTAACGATTGCTGCTATAGCTGCAGCATTTACTGCTTGTAAAAAAGATTTGTCTACAACACCCAATGTAGTAGCCCCAATAGAAAATGGCACAAATGCCGTTGGCTACGGTTACGATTATACCTCGTACGATGATTATGGAACCCCCGCTAACAATGGCGGATATTGGAATAGCGTTTTTAATTATTACGAAAGAGTATCTTGGACATATTATATGGCCAACTCTAGTGTTACCACAAAATTTGCTCAAAATATTTCGGGACGAGCAAATGCGCCTACAGGTTGGCAACGGATTGACGCTGATAAACCTGATGCAAGTAATAACTATGGTGCTTATATGCGCATTCAATCGTACAATCCGTCGGGGGGTAGTTGCTTCCCTTATCCAAAAATTCAAATGGCTACGGTAAAGGAGTACGACAAAATTGCGCGTTTACAGTCTTCGGTAAATGTAAGCGTACCCACTAGCGGCGATAGAAAATTCAATACAGCTTTTGATATATATTTTGACAAACCTGGACAACAATATGCCAATTATTTAGCCATGATGGTTTGGCTAAACAAAAGTTGGACAGGCCAAACCGGACCGGCAGGTGAAAGATTGAGTTGGTGGAATGGTAGCGGATATGATAATATTGTTAACATAGATGGAGAAGATTACTACTTAATTGGCAGACAAGCATTTACCAATAACGATATGATTATCAATTTTGTACGGGTAAATGAAACCGCCGCTGTTGGAAATATCAACATACTTAATTTAATGAGATTTTTGTGCCCTCAAGGCGCTTCTCAAGGAAGGGCATTGCATTATGGAACTAATGGCCAGTTCTTTAGAGCCAATTTGAGCGGTGCAAGCTTGGTTGACTATAACTTTGGCTTTGAAATATGGAAAGCGGTAAATACAGCCGGAGTAGATCGCTCTCAAAAAGCACTTACTTTTACTATTAACAGGTTTGTAACAGATTTTGCCTTTAATCCCTAGTCTAGTTTTTCCCAAATAATGATTGAGGTTGCCCACAATTTCGGGCAACCTTTTTTTGTGTGGCCTGTTACTAGTTATGCGGCAATTGATATCAATACAAATGGTATATTCGTAGCTATTTTTGATATATGTCGCTTAGTAATATTTATCAATATATTCGGCTCGATAATCATTCCATTACGCCCAAGTATTTGCAAATAGCCAATGCCATCATTCATGCAATAGAACTCCGTCAGCTTTCGGCAGATTATTTGCTGCCATCTATCAACGACTTGAGTTATGAGTTAGAAATATCACGCGATACCGCTGAAAAAGCCTACAAGTATTTGAAAAAAAGGGGTATTATTAAATCCATCCCCGGCAAAGGATATTTTATTGGCAAAACCGATTTTGAACATCCTTACAAGGTTTTTCTGCTGTTTAATAAACTGAGCGCACACAAAAAAATTATTTACGATTCGTTTGTGGCTACCTTAGGCGATAAAGCAGCAATTGATTTTTATATTTATAACAACGATTATTTGTTGTTTAAAAAATTATTGGCCAATCAAAAACAAACGTACACGCATTATGTAATTGTTCCACATTTTATTGACAATTACCAACATGCTGCCAATGAAATCAATTTGCATTGCAAAGGGTATGTTTTGCTGCTCGATAAATTAATCGACGGCATTGCTACTCCCTATGCTGCCGTTTACGAAAATTTTGAAAAAGATATTTATTATGCCTTGCAGCAAGCATTGCCACAGCTATCCAAATACCAAACCATCAAAATCATTTTCCCAACGTATTCCTATTTTCCACAAGAAATCATTAAAGGCTTGGTGTCTTTTTGTAATGAGTATGCCTTTAATTATCAAATAGTACATCAATTAGCTACAGAACCCATTTGTAAAGGAGAGGTTTATATTAATTTAATGGAAGAAGATTTAGTGGTATTGTTAGATAAAATTTTAAGCACAACATTGCAAGTTGGTAGCCATGTTGGCATCATTTCGTACAACGAAACGCCGTTGAAACGATTTTTGCTGAATGGCATCACCACTATTTCTACCAATTTTTCCGATATGGGAATTGCCGCAGCACAAAGTATTTTAGAAAATAGCTATACACACTACCAAGTACCTTTTTCGTTAACCGTTAGGCAGTCGTTATAGTTTACAATTCTGTGTTGAGAATAGATGTAGAATAAGGTTGTAGGGTTACTAAGTTGTTTGCAATTGGTTGATTGTTCCATGATGGATGAATTGCTAATGCGGCACCTAGTGCTGTTGCTTGCGGAATGGAGGCCGCAAATACCTGTAGTTGAGGAAAAGCCTTAGCCAACAAATGCATAAATATTACATTGTTTCCAAAGCCGCCGTCTACATACAGTTGTTCTACACCACTATTCTGTATAACCAATTGGGTAGCCCATTGTTGTAGGTTCACCAAATCAATGAGTAATTGGTGGTAAGCCCAAGTACTTGAATCAAATTGATTAAGTGTACGCATGCCAAATGCCGATTGAGCTAAGCCACTTTCATTCTTGGTGAACACCGGTAAAGGATTTGCTGCATTTTGTAACAGTAATTGCTTCACGATGGTAGGGTGATAGGGCATTTGTTGATAGCTTGCCGCATTTTCTCCAAAATGTTGTGCAATGAGTTGGCTCTGAATGGCCAATTCGTTACCGCTAAATAACCTTGAAGCTTTAACCTGTTTTCTTTGGTAGGTATATAAAAGCAAACAGTCGTTAGAAAGTTCACTTTCTGTTAAGCCAGTGGTATTAAATGGATTGAGACTAATGCACCATGTACCGGTAGATAAAAGAACAAAGGGTTTGGAAAAACTTGCTAAATAAGGTATCAAGGCTGCTGAGCTATCGTGCAAGCCAACACCAATTTGAATTGTCTGCATTTGGTAGTCGCCTTTGTACGTAGTGCTAGAGGGCACAAGTGGCGGCAGTTTGGGTAATATTTGTTCGTTAAGTACCCAATAATGGTATTGCTGTAATTCAAAATGCCACAATCCGGTATGGCAACCGATACTTGTAATGTCGGTACAAAGTTGTTTGGTCAATAAATAATGTAGGTATTGTGGCAAATGCAGCGCACTTTGGGTTTGTTCAAATATATCGGGTTGTTCATATTTTAACCGATACAGTTGCATGCCCGAATTCAAACTTCCTAAAACAGGCGAAGCTGTGGCAAGTGTCATAGTAGCTTCGCCTCCATAAGTAGTGTAAAATTGATGTAATAAGGAAGATGGATAGGGTTTTAGGTAGTTGTAAAGCGGGGTAAGTGGTTCGCCTTGGTTGTTTAAATACACAAAGCTAGCCCCGTAAGTAGCAAAATTGATAGCTTGAATATGGTAATCGGCTAATTGCAGTACTTGGTTGAGTGTATCCAAAAGCCAAGTACGCAATTTGTAAAGGTCTTCGCAATTACAGCCGTCCTCGTCTTGTATTTCGTTGAATTGAACGGACGCTTCATACTCCAACCGGTATTGTTGGTTGAAAAGGAAAACTTTTTTATTGGTTTTACCAATGTCAAATATGGCAATAACGGGTGTAGGCATGCTAGTGAATGGTCAATAGTGAATGGTCAATAAATCGCTTTAATTCCAGAAATCATTCTATATCTTGGTTCAGACAATTAAAGTCCTGTAGCTACTGTTTTTTCGCCGCGTTCTTTCACCAATTCTTTTCTTACGTTTAATTGGCGGTATAAACCTAGTGGCTGTAATGCACCACCTGATAGTAATCTTGCTTGTGCTACTAACGAGCGAACATCAGTTCTATAAGCTGCTTGTAAAATTTCTTGGCATCTAACCACATCGTTTACAGCTTGTGCTTCTTTCAATGCTTTTGTATCTACCAATAATGCTTGTGCGTATGCAATCATAATTGCTTCAATAGATTGAAGTAAATCCTCTAGTGGATCTTTTACGTTGTGGCTTGCATCAATCATCCAACCTAAATCTGTAGCATGGTTCATACCTTTTGCGTCCATACCTTCAACTAGCTCGTTGAAAATTAAGAACAATTGGTAAGGGTTTATTGAACCTACGGTTAAGTCATCATCACCATATTTACTATCATTAAAATGAAAACCTGCAAGTTTGTTTTCCATCATCAATAAGCTCACAATTTGCTCAATATTCGCATTTGGTAAGTGGTGGCCTAAATCTACCAATGTATAAGCTTTAGGGCCTAGTTTTGAAGCATATAGATACGATTGCCCCCAATCACCTACACTCATTGAGTAGAAGTTTGGTTCAAATGCTTTGTACTCTACAAATACTTTCCAATCTTCTGGTAAAGCAGCATAAATCTCTTGCAAGCTTTCGTAAGTTCTTTCCCAAGCGCCTCTAAAATTCAACTGACCAGGAAAGCAAGAACCATCAGCTAACCATACCGTTAATGCTTTAGAACCCAAAGCCACACCTTGTTTTATTACTTCAATATTGTGGTCAATAGCTTGCTTGCGTACAGCTTTATCTACGTGCTGTAGCGAGCCAAATTTGTAACTATGTTCTTGCGTAGCTTGGTCTTGAAACGTATTTGAATTTACCGCATCAAACTTCAAACCATAGCTTGCAGCTAGTGCTTTAATAGCTGCATGGTCTTGAGGAATATCCCAAGGAATATGTAGTGAAATAGCGCCGCTAGATTGGTTTAACGCATGTAGCAAACCCACATCACTTAGTTTTTCTTCTAAGTTACGTGGTTCGCCAGAGCCACTAAAACGGCCAAATCTTGTACCACCTGTACCCAAAGCCCATGATGGTATAGCTATTTGAAAAGCGACTAATTTTTTAAGTACATCATCTAAGTTAGCCACGCCTTCAGCTACAAATTCAAAGTTGCGTTTGTGGCTAGCTAGCAAACTTTTATTTTGATCTTCAATCAGTTGTTTATCTAATAACATACAATCGTTCGATTTAAATTCTTGATTATAAATTCGTAATTTTTAATTGATTTAAGGCATATAAAACAGCTCTTTCAATGGTACTGTTTGTGTCGATTTATTGGGATTAGAAACCACAAGGTCGCTCATATACGTCCACCACTTTTGCATCACTGCATGCGATGGCAAATCGTCTAATGCTTTTGGATCTTCAGCTTTAAGTACGCCAAATAAACTATTCGTGGTTTCATCTAAAAAAATAGAATATTCACTAATACCTGTTGCTTTTAGCAACGCATGTAATTCAGGCCACAGTTCATCGTGGCGTTTTTTATATTCTGCTTCAAAGCCTTGAAACAGCTGCATTTTAAAAGCTACTCTGTGCATCGTTTTTATTTATGTAACCAGCTTTTGTTTTTCAATTAAGCATCGTTGCGTCGCACACTGCAGCGCTTTGTTCTTTAATCAGTTGAACTTGTATTTTGATTTAAAGGATTAGAGGGATTTGGATTTCTTTCATCACATTAATCCCTCCAATCTTATAAAATCTTGGTTCAGACAACTTTTTATCTTACAAAGCCCATTGCAACACCACCATCAACGTTCAATACGTTACCAGTAGATTTACTTAATAAACCACCAACAAATGCAAAGCAAGCATTGGCAATATCGGCAGGTAAAATAATCTCATTAAGTAATGTACGTTTAGCATAGTAAGCAGGTAATTCTGCTACAGTTATGCCATAAGCTTTGGCACGACCTTCGGCCCAGCCGCCAGCCCAAATATTACTATCGCTAATAACCGCATCTGGGTTTATCACGTTTACACGAATTTTATCAGCACCTAATTCAGCAGCGTTTAAGCGGCTTAAATGTAACTGTGCCGCTTTTGCCGAACCATAGCCAGCATTATTCGGACCACTTACAAGCGAGTTTTTACTAACAATATTAATAACATCACCACCAATACCTTGCTTACGCATTACCGCAACAGCAGCTTGTGTAACAAAGAATTGACCCTTTACCAATACATCGTACAGTAAATCCCAATCTTTTTCAGTATGGTCTTGTATTGTTTTAGAAATTGATAAACCTGCGTTGTTAATAATAATATCTACACCACCAAATGCTAGTGCGGCTACATCCATGGCAGCTAAAATGTGTGCTTCGCTTGTAACATCTAGTACAGCAGTAGCATAAGCATCTTTACCATATTGTGCCTTAAACTCTTCACCAGCACTTGCAAGGCGCTCTGCGTTCATGTCGTTCAAAATAACATAAGCACCTTCTTCTACAAACTTCTTAGCTATTGCCTTACCTATACCACCGGCACTACCAGTAACCAATGCAATACGGCCGCTTAACGCTTTTGGCTTAGGCATACGTTGCAATTTGGCTTCTTCTAGTAACCAGTATTCAATGTTAAATGCTTCTTGGCGTGGTAATGATGTATATTCAGAAATGGCTTCTGCACCTTTCATTACATTAATCGCATTAATATAAAACTCAGCAGCTACACGAGCAGTTTGTTTGTCTTTTGCAAAGGTGAACATACCTACGCCTCTAAAAATAATTACAACAGGGTTGGTGTCACGAATAGCTGGGCTATTTGGGTGCTTACAAGTGTTGTAATAGTCAGTATACATTTGGCGGTAAGCCTCAAACTGTGGTTGTAGTTTTGCTTTTATAGCGGCTACGTCACTTAAGTCATCACTTGCTTGAATATCTAAAACTAATGGACTGATTTTAGTACGTAAGAAGTGGTCTGGGCAGCTAGTACCTAATGGTGCAAGTCTGTCTAAATCGTTGCTGTTAATATATTCTAGTACTCTGTCATCATCTGTAAAATGACCAATCATTTTTGTTTGAGAAGAGCAAAAGCCACGTAAAATTGGTGCTAAAGAAGCAGCTTGTTTTAAACGACCTTCTTTTGGTAAAGACTCTAATTTTTGACCACCAAAAACAGGTGCTTTTTTACCAATGTTTTCTTGTAAATATTCAGCGCAGCGCTCAATTACTTCAAGGGTATTGATGTAGCTTTCATAAGCTGTATCTCCCCAAGTAAATAAACCATGAGAACCTAGCATAATACCACGAATACCTGGGTTTTCATCCAAGCACTGTTTTAATTGCAAGCCTAAATCAAAACCTGGTTTTTGCCATTCTACCCAACCAATTGTTCCACTGAATAATTCTTGTGTAATCTTTTTACCATCTTTTGCAGCAGCAATTGCAATGGCTGCATCAGGGTGTAAATGGTCAATATGTTTAAAAGGTAA
>JAIXOS010000406.1 GCA_027486695.1 Chitinophagaceae bacterium
AAATAAGCGGTTTAAATTACCAACCCCTGAAAAAAACATCATTATGGTTGGCCCGGGCACCGGAATTGCTCCTTTTAGAGCCTTTTTAGCAGAACGCGATGCTACGGGTGCTACCGGTAAAAACTGGTTGTTTTTTGCCGACGATAATTTTGCTACCGACTTTTTATACCAAACCGAATTGCAAAGCTGGGTAGAAACAGGCGTTTTAACCAAATTGAATGTTGCTTTTAGCAAAGGACATGTAGAAAAAGCACAAGTACACCACAAACTGTTGCAACATGCCGAAATGTTGTACGATTGGTTAACAGCGGGTGCGCACTTGTATTTATGTGGTCAAAAAGAACCGATGGGTGTAGAGGTAGAAAAAGCATTGCTGCAAATATTTGAACAATACGGCAAAAAAAACAATGCCGATGCAGCTGCTTTCTTAAACCAATTAAAAGACGAAGGTCGCTATGCCAAAGATGTGTATTAACCAACATTTCGTAGCGTAGCAGCAAAAGTGGCATCGTAACTGAACCAACAGCAGTGGTGGTGCTTCCATTTCAAAATTTTCATTTGTCATTTAGTTGACGGGTGAATACATCATTCAACAGAGTTGTTAAAAAATAGAACATGAGCGGAAAAAATTTATCGGCAATTGAACGAATCAAAACCCAAAGCGAAGGCTTGCGCGGTACGATTAAAGAAAGTTTGCTAGACGAAATAACCGGTGCTATACGGGAAGACGATCAAGCCGTGATCAAATTTCATGGTATGTACCAACAAGACGACCGCGACAAGCGCGAATCCCGTGCTGCCAAAAAACTCGACCGCTTGTACTCGTACATGATTCGCTTACGCTTGCCCGGAGGTTTTTTATTGCCCCAACAGTGGATAGCCATGCACGAAGTGGCCAACGAACACAGTACTGGTGTCATTAAAATAACTACCCGCCAAACCATTCAATTGCACGGCATTATCAAAAGTAGTATTCAGCCAACCATTCAAGCATTCAATGCCGCTAAATTGGATAGTATTGCCACTTGTGGCGATATTAATAGAAATGTTACATGTAGTACCCACCCCAAAGAAAGCCCAATACACGAACAAGTGTTTGCCTATGCCGATAAAATCAGCCAATTGTTGATGCCTAAAACCAAGGCCTACTACCAAATTTGGATAGATGAACAATTGGTAGTAGATAAAAAAGAGGAAGAAGATCCACTTTATCAGGATAGGTACTTACCCCGTAAATTTAAAATTGGCATTGCCATTCCGCCCAACAACGATGTAGATGTTTTTACCAATGATCTTGGCCTTATTGCTATAATCGAAAACAACAAGTTAAAAGGTTTCAATATTGCCGTAGGCGGCGGTTTGTCGGTTACCCATGGCAATCCCGAAACGTATGCACGCCTCGGTACGGTTATTGGCTTCGCCGATAGCGAAGAAAAAACTTTGCGAGCAATTTACGAAGTGCTGACGGTTCAACGCGATTATGGTAACCGTAGCGATAGAAAATTAGCAAGGTTAAAATATACCGTAGATAAATATGGGGTAGAATGGTTTAAGCAAGAAGTAGAAAAGCGTGCCGGTTTTGAGCTTGCACCCGCTAAACCCTACCAATTTGAAAGCCGTAAAGACCATTTTGGCTGGAAGCAAAACCACGAAGGTTTGTGGTATTATACGCTTTTTGTAGAAAGTGGTCGTGTGTTAGACGATGAACAAGTCGCTATGAAAACCGCCTTGCTCGAAGTGGCCAAAACCGGAAAGGCCAATTTTAGGTTTACCTGCAACCAAAACCTAATACTCAGCGACATAGAGGAAGCTGATAAAGCGGCAATTGATGCTATTCTGAAACAATTTGGTGTGCTCAAACATACCAAAAATGCCTCTGAAATACGCAAAAATTCTATGGCGTGTGTGGCATTGCCTACCTGCCCTTTGGCATTGGCTGAAGCGCAGCGTTATTTACCCGATTTAATTGGTAAAATAGAGCCGCTTATTAAAAAACACCAATTGGAAAAAGAACCCTTAATTATTCGTATGACAGGCTGCCCTAACGGATGTGGTCGTAGCCATGCCTCAGAAATTGGCTTCATCGGTACCGCGCCGGGCAAATACAATTTGATGTTAGGCGGCGATAATGAAGGTGCTCGCCTCAATAAAATTTACAAAGAAAGCCTCGACGAAGCGGCTATTTTGTCTGAGTTGGATGTTCTGTTTGCCACGTTTAAAAAGGAGCGCAAAAAAGGAGAACAGTTTGGCGACTTTACCAAACGGAAGGGTTACGTGACATACTAAAACGTTTTTTACAAAATCGATATAGGCAAAAGGTTGTTTCCATGCGAAGCAACCTTTGCTTTTTACGGCTACACGGTAGCCGATTAAGGGTTATGAGCCAAGGGCCGGTACTACGTATGGAGCAGCAGGGGCGTTGGCACCGTTCAAAGGCAGTACTACTATTGAGCAACGAACAAAGTGCCAATCCTTGGTCTTCGTACTTTTTAACAACGGAAACACCAACCAAGTACTAATTTGTAATTTTATTGTATGAATATTTTGCCATTGATAGCTTATACCGGTGTATTTGTGTTTGCGGTTACCGGAGCCTTAAAAGCGCGCACACATCAAATGGATATTTTTGGGGCGGTTGTTTTGGCTTTTGCTACCGCTTATGGCGGCGGCACTATTCGCGATGTATTGTTGGGGATCGTTCCCGTAAATTGGGTAAACGATTATTTGGCTCTTGGGTTGGTATTAGCGGCTGTAGGATTGGTTTTTTTGTGGAAAGCCGATAACCTACAGTTTAAAAAAATCATCTTCTTGTCCGATGCAGTGGGTATTGGTTTGTTTACTGCCGCAGGCATAGAAATCAGCATTCGTCATGGGCTCAATAATGGCTATGCGGTAGTTATGGGTGTTATATCGGCAACTTTTGGCGGATTAATAGCCGATATAATTAGCAATACTGTGCCCGACTTATTGAAAAAAGGGGAATTGTATGCCACTGCTTGTTTTGCAGGCGGCACGGTTTATATTTTTTTACAAAAGCTACACATTCACAATAATATCAACTTATTTGTATGCATCGCATTGGTGGTACTCTTGCGCATACTTTCTAACCGAAAGCAATTGAAATTACCCAAAATTTAGCATAGGAGAGATTGTTGACAAGTGCCGTTGCTACTAGGTAAGGTAATGGAATGGAGATGTATTAAAGGAGGTGGGCATGAGGCGAAAGGCATAAGGGGTAAGGCACAAGGCAGAAGGCATGAAGAATTTCCTACACTTATAACTTAATACTTACAACTTTTAACTTACTTATACCGTCATTGCGAGGCACGAAGCAATCTGTTTTTCCGGAGGATTGTTTTACCACAGAGGGCACGAAGTTGGTTCACTGAGTACACGGTGATTGGCGAGGGTTTAGGCATGGGGCGTAAGG
>JAIXOS010000216.1 GCA_027486695.1 Chitinophagaceae bacterium
GGTTAAGGGAGATGTGTTATTTAAAAGCGTTACCAACAACAGTGGCAGTATTATTCATACACTAGAAATTCCTGCGTACCTAGATACATTAATTGTAGATCCTGCTTATGTAGGCTTAATGACCAATGCAAGTGTATATGCCGTAAACAATCGTTTTTCTTGTACCATTGGCGGGAATAGCGGTTATTCGGGAAATATTGCCATACAAAGTATTTTACCACAACCAAGCATCAAGTTTGCTAAAGGCATATTCGATATTAATGGAGTTGCTACCAATACACAATTTATTAAAACGTATACAGCAGCTACAGCAACAGGTGTGCCCAACAATATAGAAAGCGATTTAGCACCCATTACTGCAGATATGTTGAGCTATTTAAACTATTCCATACCTGAAAGGCAATCGGTTGTAAACCTAAGACCTCAGTACCTTTTGAATACTTCTACTTCAAACCTTATCGTCACCAAAGAATCGGACGTTTGGGTAACGTTTGTTTGCGAAACAACCGCTGCCAAAAGTTCATTGGGTTATTATGTTTATCCCACCAACAATCCACCAAAAACCTTGGCCGATATTGACAGTATTCGTTTTGTATTTCCTAATTGCAGTGGTCCCGGTAGCGGTGGAGGTTTGGTTTCCGGAAGCAGGGTGAAGCTAGGCCGATTCCAGCCAAATACAACTATTGGTTTTGTATTGTATGCCGGTGGTTGGGGCGGCGATGGCAACGTAAATACTGCCACCGCCAAGGCCTACTTTACCGACTCTTATTTGAATCCCGAAACAAATCCCGACTATCGCAAACACACAGTATTATTGCAATACAACGATTATTTGTTTGTAGGTTTCGACGATGGCAACAGAAATCCTGGCGGAGGTTCCGACAACGATTTTAACGATGTAGTGTTTACTGCTACCTCTAACCCTGTTGATGCTTTCGACCGCACCAAAGTAGATCAATGCGAAGCTCCTGTAGACAGTGACAATGATGGTGTCTTGGATTTATTTGACGCTTATCCTAACGATCCTGCACGAGCTTATAACAATTATTATCCAGGAGTAAATACTTGGGGAACGCTGATGTTTGAAGATCAATGGCCCAACTATGGTGACTACGATTTAAACGACCTAGTTGTTCGCTACAAATACCAATACGTTACCAATGCACAAGGCCGCGTGGTAGAATTATTCGGTAATTTTGTACCTACTGCTGCAGGTGCCTTATACTTAAACGGCTTTGGCGTTCAGTTTGGATTCAGCAATACCCTTGTTCAAAGCGTTACCGGACAAGTACTTACCTCTAATTACATTCAACTGAACAATAATGGAACTGAAGCAGGACAATCCAAGGCTGTAATTATCCCTTTTGATAACTATAGCGCACTCACCGGAAATACTCCTTTGGTGAATACCGATAAAACCCGCCCTACCGTTTCGTGCGATACGGCTAATATAAAAATTAGCTTCGTTAGTCCTATCACTACCACAACATTGGCAATCAGCTCCTTAAATCCTTTTTTAATTAGCGATTTGAAGCGCGGACGAGAAGTTCACTTACCTAAAAAACTACCTACCGACAAAGCTGACCTTACTTTATTAGGTACCGGAATAGACTATTATAATGCCGCATCGGGTATTACTTACATAAGCCGCGAAAACTATCCTTGGGCACTTTCATTTACAGAAAATGTGACCTATCCAAAAGAGCGGGTAAACATTAAAGATGCCTACCTCAATTTCACCAATTGGGCAACATCTAATGGCACCACTTATACCGATTGGTATAAAAACACCGCAAGCGGATACCGCAATAGCAGCAACCTATATTAATTACAATATATCCATTTTGTTTAACACCAACAGTCGGGCTCTTTAAACCTGACTGTTTCTTTTTTTATCTATTTTTTTGTGTGAGCCAGAAGCCAATACTACCTATCTAGCTACATGGGCGTTGGCACCGTTCAACAGTAGTGCACACATGTTACTGCATCATTTTAATTTTCATCAGCCAATTAGGTAATATTTTGTTGAAAAAATGGGTGTTACAAAAGGCAAAGTGCCTACCCATATCGCCTTTTTACTTAGGCTTGGAAAAACGAAGATTTGTTGCTGTATATTTGAATACGATAGCTGTACCATGAAATACACCATACCATTCTTACTTACCTGCATTTGTTGGGTTGTATACATGCCAAAAAGCAACGCCCAACCGGCCATTTTCAAAAAAATGGACACCACTGCACAGCTTGGCTCCACTAGCTATCGTGTACGATGCAGCAATAAAAAGCCGGACCAAAACGAAGTAACTATTCTCATAACAGGCTTTGAAGAAATTACAACAGATATTAATTTAACACTAAAAGGACGGATTGGCAGTATTCAAATAGACGACTTGAATAAAGATGGTGTAGCCGATTTGGTTATTTTTCATTTCGGCGGCAGTATTCCATCGCTAGGCCATGTTTTTACACTCTTATCAAGCAGTACCAAAACCGTCAATGCGGTGTATTTACCGGATATACGAGACGATGCCAAACTACGCGCCGGATACCGCGGATTCGATGCGTTTCATTTAATAGAAGGCTCGTTGGTAAGAACCTTTCCTATATATACATCGTCGGAGCCGGATGCATTGCCTACCGATACCAAGCGGGTGGTATTTTACAAAATTGTTGCCGAAAACGGAGGATTTAAATACAAACCAATCAATACCTACGAAACTAAAAAATAATTTTGCAGGGGTGTAATAAATTGCTTGTAGCACTTACTCATTAAGCAAAAAAGCTCATGACAAAGTCTCCATTAACTACACAACAAAAGCAAGCATCGCCAACTGTCTTCAACAAAATAGCTTATACGGCATTTGTAGCCCTCGCTGTATTTATGTGGCTGTTTTCGAAAGATAAAATGCTAGCTACAAGCCATTTGGGCATTGCACTTGTTTTCGATCCCTTCAATCCCGCTGTACCTTGGAATAAAAGACCATTGTATCAAAAGGTTTGGTTAATAGCACACACCACCATTCTATTTGCCTTATTTGCTTACGTTTTGCTGAGTAAGTAAAAAACCAAAATGGCTCAACAAAAGTGTTTTTATTGGGTTATATGATGTATGCTACAACATATACACCAATCCCAATTGAGCAATTGGGAGCGTTTTTATAGGGCTAATTTCATTAATTCACTCAGTGGATTCAAAAGTGCGGCGTTAATTGGCACTATCAATGAAGCAGGCATTACCAACCTTGCTATTTTTAGTAACATTGTACACATTGGCGCCGATCCATCGCTTATTGGCTTTATCAACAGACCCAAAGCCGCTGCACCACATACCCTACAAAATATTGAACACAACAAAGTGTATACCATTAATAGTATACCTGCCGGTATGATTGAAAAAGCACATCAAACAAGTGCAAAATACAACGATAACATTAGCGAATTTGATGCAGTAGGTTTAACGCCTCATTTTTTACCCTCGGTTTTGGCACCATTTGTAGAGGAAAGTCCTGTAAAATATGCGCTTGAACTAGTAGAAATAGTGCCTATTACCCACAACAACACTTTTTTGGTTATTGGTACCATTACCGACGTGTTAGTACCAAGTCAGCTAATTGCATCCGACGGATTTATTGAACTACACAAGGCAGATGTGGTAACCACTTTAGGTATAGATGCTTATTTCGGCACGCAACCATTGGGTAGGTTTAGTTATGCCAAACCCAATCAACCGCTTGCTACCATATAATTTTTTGCATTTACTGCTTTTATCAACAATTGTTTGTTTAATTTGCCAGTATACCAATTATCTATTGTACGTATGAATTTGCAAAAAATAATACTTCTCTGCTGCACATATCTTGTATTAATGACCTTTGCTTGCAGCAGAAAAACCATTAAGCCTTTTGAGGTAACCAACAAAGTATATACAACACAGGTAAAAAGCTATGCCGATACCCTCAAACAATTACCCACATGGGTACCTAACGATTCTTTATCGCTGCCATCCGAACCGGTATTGACTACCAATTTCAATATGCGCAAACCCAATTTTGTTATTATTCACCATACAGCGCAAGATAGTTGTGCCCAAACCCTGCGTACTTTTACCCTACCACGCACTAAAGTAAGTGCGCATTATGTTATTTGCAAAGATGGGACTATACACCATATGTTAAGCGACTACTTACGTGCATGGCATGCCGGTATTAGTAAATGGGGAAACATTACCGATATAAACTCGGCATCAATAGGCATTGAACTAGACAACAATGGCTTTCAACCTTTCGATTCTGCACAAATCAATAGCTTACTTTCCTTATTAACTACGCTTAAAAGCAGCTATGGCATTCCAGCTGCCAATTTTATTGGTCATGGAGATATTGCCCCTAAAAGAAAAAATGATCCTAGCAAATACTTTCCCTGGAAAAAATTGGCCGATAAAGGATTTGGTTTATGGTACGACGAAGCTCCCCTGTTGCCCGAACCCGATAGCACATTTAATCCCATTTTGGCACTTCGAATAATTGGCTACGATGTCAAAGACACTAGCTATGCTATTCAAGCCTTTAAAAGGCACTTTACACAAGACAATGGCAAGCAACTCACCGATTGGGACAAAAGGATTTTGCAAAATTTGTACCCCAAATACATGCAGTAAATTTCTTCTGTTCCTACATTAAGAAACAAGTTGGATTTATTTTACATACTGCTGTACCGGCAACCTATTGACAATGCTTCGTGCCAGAGTCATTTCGTCGGCATACTCCAATTCGCCGCCAAAAGCAATACCTCTTGCAATAGTGGTAATTTTACAATTAACAGAAGCTAGCTTTCGCTGAATATAATAAATAGTTGTATCGCCCTGTATGGTAGGGTTTAACGCAAAAAGCAGCTCCTCCACTTGTTCGTTTACCACTCTTTGTACCAAACTTTCAATAGCCAACTGTTCGGGACCTACACCATCTAATGGCGATATCACCCCGCCTAATACATGAAAAGTACCATTAAATTGTTGCGTACTTTCTATAGCAATCACATCTCTAATATTTTCAACTACACAAATCAATTGTTTGCTACGACTGTGGTTACTGCATATAGCGCACAATCGGGCATCACTTACATTGTTGCATCGCTCACAAAAGCAAATATCTTTACGCAATCGAATAATTGTATCGCCAAACAATTGTACTTCGTTCACCTCTTGTTTTAGCAAATGAAGCACCAATCGCAAAGCTGTTTTTTTGCCTATTCCGGGCAATTTGGCAAACTCGTTAACCGCATTTTCGAGTAAAACAGATGGTAATTGCATAGTCAAAAATAATTGTGCGCCAAGTTATTGAGTCCAATAAATGTCCACAGACTCCGTTGTTAACAATGCCGAATGACAATTGTTAAAAAATGTTTTCGTTTGTACGAATATACCAACATTGTGTTCTATCTGCCTTCAATCGCTATTTTTGGCAAAATTTCCTACAAATGAATACTGTTTTTGATGCCCAAAAACCAATAGCCGTTGGCGCCGACCATGCCGGATTTGAATATAAAGAAGCCATTATTCAATGGTTGAAAGAAAAAGGATTTGCAGTAACAGACATGGGCACCAATAGCAGTGCATCGGTAGATTATCCTGATTTTGCACACCCTACAGCCAACCAAGTAGAAGCGGGGATAGCTGCCTTTGGTATTTTATTTTGCGGTAGTGCCAATGGTGTAGCTATTACGGCCAACAAACACGCCAATATTCGGGCCGGACTTTGTTGGGAAAATGAAGTTGCTAGCCTAGTACGCATGCACAACAATGCCAACATCATTTGTATTCCTGCTCGTTTTGTATCGTTAGAAACAGCTAAAGAAATGATTATCACTTTTATGCAAACAGCTTTTGAAGGAGGGCGCCATGCTACCCGTGTGGGCAAAATTGGTTGTTAGCAGCTATTTCAAAAAGCCAAACCAACAGCTATTTAAAATAATGCTTAAATTGTATGCTACTCTTCATTCATCCATTTAACCAAGCGCATGAAATACTTTTTTTTAGCTGTTAGTTGCTTAATTTGTCAAATGGTATTGGCACAAAGAGA
>JAIXOS010000015.1 GCA_027486695.1 Chitinophagaceae bacterium
ATCATGATTTGGATTCTGCTTTTGGCAATTTCCAACGATTCAATCAACGTTGCATCTTCAGAAATACAGATGGAAGCTTTTGCTTTCATTTCAGCCGTCCAGTCGGTAAAGGTAAATGCTTGGTCGGCAGTTAAAGTGCCAATGTGCACTTCAATTACTTTGCCTTGAAACACGTTTTCGCCGCCAAACTGTTGCAACATCTGGGATTGTGTAGCATGAACTACATCGCGAAAATCCATGTATTCTTTCAAGTTTCCTTTGAAAGTCACTTTTACCGATTCAGGTATCGGCATAGATGCTTCGCCTGTAGCCAAAGCCAAAGCCACTGTACCGGAGTCAGCACCAAAAGCCACCCCTTTTGACATACGTGTATGCGAATCGCCACCAATAATGATTGCCCAATCATCCACTGTAATGTCATTTAATACTTTGTGAATAACATCGGTCATGGAGTGATACACGCCTTTGGGATCGCGAGCGGTAATCAAACCAAACTCGTTCATGAATTTCATCAATTTGGGAATGTTGGCTTGCGCTTTTTTATCCCAAACCGATGCAGTATGGCAACCCGATTGGTATGCGCCGTCCACAGTGGTAGAAATGGTTGTTGCGGCCATTGATTCCAATTCTTGTGCGGTCATCAAACCCGTGGTATCTTGCGAACCTACTATGTTTACCGATACTCGCACATCGGAACCTGCATGTAACACTTTGCCCGGTGTAACACCTACTGCGTTTCTGTTAAAGATTTTTTCAACCGCTGTTAAGCCTTGTCCTTCTTGTGACACTTCTTTCGAGGGTGCAAATACAGGAGGAATGGCAATACCTAATAATTGTGCAGCGAAAGTTTGTATTTTTTTACCAAATACAATGGCATACGAGCCACCCGCCTTGATAAATTCTAATTTTTGAGGCGTGAATGATTTAGAAATATCAATCAACTCTTGTTCGCCGTTGTATAATTTTTTTGTTTTGGTATCGATGGTTAAAACGGTACCGGTAGCTACTGAATATACTTGTTCTAAAACGGGCTCATTGTTTTCATTACGTACCACTTTACCATTGGCATCTACTTTTTTAACCCAGTTTTTAAGATCTATTCCAATACCGCCTGTTACATCTACCGTTGTTAGAAATATTGGCGAAATACCATTTGTACCTCCCACAATTGGGGCAATATTTACGAAAGGAACATAAGGACTAGCTTGTTTGCCTGTCCAAAGTGCCACATTGTTAACGCCCGACATTCTAGAAGAACCTACACCCATAGTTCCTTTTTCAGCTATCAACATTACCGACTTATCCGGATGCTGCGCTTTCAAGGCTTCTATTTCAGCTTGTGCCGCTAAAGAAATCATACATTTTCCGTGTAATTCACGGTCGGAACGAGAATGCGCTTGATTACCCGGCGACAATAAATCGGTTGAAATATCACCTTCGCCTGCAATAAACGTAACTACTTTAATTTCTTCAGGTACATCAGGAAGTTTGGTAAAAAACTCGGCTTGCGCATAGCTTTCAATAATGTCTTTTGCAGTTGCATTGCCACTTTCATAAGCATCTTTCAAACGTTTCAAATCAGCATCGTACAAGTACACTTGCGTTTTCAAAACATCCCCTGCTTGTTTGGCAATAGCTGCATCAGCACCTAAAGCAAGGTCTAACAATACTTCAATTGAAGGGCCGCCTTTCATGTGCGACAACAATTCAAAAGCAAAATCGGGGGTAATTTCTTTTACGGAAGACTGCCCAAGGATAATTTCTTTTAAAAATTTGGCTTTTACACCTGCTGCTGGCGTAGTTCCCGGCAATGTGTTGTAAATGAAAAACTGAAGCGAATCGGCACGATACTCATTGTCCAAATCTTTGATTTGTTCAATGATTTCACTTACTAATTCGGCACTATCAATCGGTTTAGGATGAAGGCCCTCGGCTTTACGCTCTTCAATTTCGTTGATGTAGTTTTTATAATTCATATTGTTCATTTTAACCCAAGTTAACAACGGTTGTTGTACCCCTTGAAAATGGTCAATCAAAGAGTAGCTGTAGTTGGTTTGCGGCGAATTTACAACAAAACAAAAGCCTGCAAAAATGTGTTTTGCATATTATTGAAACCTTTTACTAATTTGCAGTTAAATTGTATACCAACACTGCAATCTTTAATACAAAGTACTATGAAAAAGCTTCGTGAATTTATTGAATTGCATGCCTTTGGCGTTTGTAGCGCTTTGGGTGAAAAACTTGGCATAGCTTCTAGCCGCATTAGAATGTGGTTTATTTACATCTCCTTTTTAACCATGGGCTCCCCTATTATCATTTACATGATTATGGCATTTTGGTTAAATATGAAACGTTATATTTTACACGCCCGCAGAAATCCGCTGAGGTACTTGTAACCCAATGTAGCCATACCATAAATACTTATAGTACGGCTGCACGCAAACGCACCAACTTTTCAAGAAGCCCCTCTAGCAAATCTAACTGAAGCATGTTGGCACCATCGCTTTTTGCTTGCGAAGGATTGGGATGCGTTTCTATAAACAGACCATCGGCTCCGGTTGCAATTGCGGCTTTGGCAATAGTACCAATGAGTTGTGGATTGCCGCCGGTAACACCGCTTGTTTGATTGGGCTGTTGCAAACTGTGGGTACAGTCCATAATTACGGGTACTTCCAACTCCTTCATCCACGTAATGTTTCTATAATCTACCACCAAATCTTGGTAACCAAAAGTGGTACCTCTTTCGGTTAATGCCACTTGCTGATTGCCCGCTTTTACCAACTTATCAAGTGCAAACTTCATACTTGGGCCACTCAAAAACTGTCCTTTTTTCACGTTCACTACTTTGCCGGTTTCTGCCGCCGCTACCAACAAATCTGTTTGGCGACATAAAAAGGCCGGTATCTGCAATATATCTACATATTGTGCAGCAATAGCGCATTCTTCAGCCGAATGCACATCTGAGGTAGTGGGTAATTGTAGCGTTTTGCCTACTTTTTGTATCAATTCTAAGCCTACTGCATCGCCTAGTCCGGTAAACGAACTAGCACTTGTTCTATTCGCTTTGCGATAACTTGCCTTGAACACGTAGGGTATTTCCAATCTTTTGCAAATACTTGCTACTTTGTGTGCTATTTCAAACACAATCTCTTCGCTTTCCACTACGCAGGGGCCGGCAATTAAAAAAAAGTTGTTGGGATTGTAGGCCTGATTAGCGAATAACTGCTGTAAATAAGATGGCATCATGTCTTCTGTTTATATGATAATAAAAAAATAAAGGTTGTTGCCGAATAGGGTTACCACATTGGAATGGTGCCAACGACATTGAAGCTTCATGCTTGTACCGGCCTATGGCTCATACAAAAAAATGCACATTCTAAGAAAGAAGTCATTATTGTGCAGCTACTGATTGGGCTATTCCGGCTATATCGGCAATTGTTTTGGCATCAAGTACGGATAATTCAGCATCGCGTACTTCGCGCATTGCTTGTTTTAGGCCGCAGGTGGTTTCGTCGCAATCTTTACATTGCTCATAAAAATTGATGCTTACACAAGGCAACAATGCGATAGGCCCATCGATGAGGCGATATACCTTGGCCATTGTTACTTGATTGGGTTGCATTTTAAAATAATACCCCCCTCCTTTTCCTTTTTTACTGTCTAAAATGCCGGCTTTTTTGAGTTCTAAAAGAATACCTTCTAAAAACTTGAGTGGAATTTTTTTCACTTTGGCTATATCGGCAATCAATATGGGCTCACCTGGTGCTTGTTGTGCCAAGTAAATAAGGGCTTTGTAGGCGTACTGTGTTTTTTTAGATAACATGCAACAAAATTTATCTGCAATGAATACTTTTAATGAACTATACTACTTTAATGGGCTAAAAATACAATCTATCGGAAGATAAGGCAAAAAATTATAAAAAGTAGTTTATGCAACTTTTTATACCTGCTGTAGCGCAACGCCTTCTTTGCGCACATCAAGTTGATGCGTTACACCCACTTTGAGCGCCATATTTGCCTCTTCGTGACTAACCGGAAAATGAAAACATACCGGATAATGGTATTCTGCTACTTGTGCGGCAATAATGGCCTCAATAGATTGACCAAAAGGAATGGTGGTGTCTTTCATTTCGCTGAAACCGCCTACTATCAATCCGGCTAATTGCGCCAATGCACCACTGCGTTTTAATTGCAACAGCATGCGATCAATATTATACAAATATTCGCCAACATCTTCTATAAACAAAAGTGTATTTTGGGTTTCCAATGCAGATGGGCTACCCACCAAATGTGCAAGTATAGCCAAATTACCCCCTACCAATTTACCGGTAGCCGTACCCAAACGGTTGGCAGAATAGGGCGCACAAGCATATTGCATCGGTTGGCCCTGCAGCGCATTTTTGAGTGATTGTATATATAGATTGTTGCTTCCGCCATTGTTGAATGCTGAAACCATTGGGGAATGTAAGCTTGCTACCCCTAATTGGGTAAGCTGTGCATGCAGTACCGTAATATCACTAAAGCCAATAATCCATTTGGGATGCTGCATAAAACTTGTCCAATCCAATTGATCAATAATGCGGCTTAGACCATATCCTCCCCGTCCACACAAGATGGCTTGAATACCAGTATCGTTGAGCATGGTTTGTAAATCCTGCAACCGTTGTTGGTCGGTTCCGGAAAAATAATGGTACTGATTGCCGAGGGTGTTTCCGGCTTTTACCCGATATCCCCATTGTTGTAAGGTGGCTATGCAAGCATCGGCATTTTCTTTAGGCATATAACCCGACGGACAAACGATGCCAATGGTATCGCCCGGTTGCAAGTAAGGTGGTATTACGGTATTCATGCAGCAATATTATAAACAAACACCCATTCACAAAGCAAACCCCGTCCATAATCGCTTACTTTTGCAATCCTTGATACCAAAAATGAACCGTATGACGACTCCTAAACGATATTTAATTACTGCTGCACTTCCTTATGCCAATGGTTTAAAACACATTGGACACTTAGCGGGGGCTTATTTGCCAGCCGACATTTATGTACGTTATTTGAAGGCACAACTGCGCGATGTGGTATTTGTATGTGGTAGCGACGAACATGGCACGGCAATACCTATTCAGGCAATGAAAGAAGGTACTACTGCACAGGCCATCATCGACAAATACCACCCTATTATTGAACAAAACTTTAAAGACCTCGGTATTCAATTCGATATTTATCACCGTACTTCCGATCCCTTACACCACGAAACAGCACAAGCTTTTTTTTCCAAGCTCCACAACGATGGACATTTGGAAACCAAAGAAACTGAGCAATACTACGATGAAGCTACCCAAACCTTTTTGGCCGACCGCTACATCAAAGGCACCTGCCCCACTTGCAGCAATCCCAATGCCTTTGGCGATCAGTGCGAGAAATGTGGCAGCAGCCTAAGTCCGGAAATGCTCATCAACCCTGTAAGTACCTTAAGCGGCAATGCGCCCATTAAAAAAACAACCAAACATTGGTATTTGCCACTGAATAGGCACGAAGATTTTTTGCGCAAATGGATATTGGAACAACATGCCACCGATTGGCGTACAAGCGTGCTAGGGCAATGTAAAAGTTGGATTGATGGCGGACTACAACCTAGGGCCGTAACGCGCGATTTGGATTGGGGCATACAAGTACCCGTAGCCGATGCCGAGGGCAAGGTATTGTACGTTTGGTTCGATGCCCCAATAGGATATATTAGTGCTACCAAACAATGGGCACTGAACAATGGGAAAGATTGGCAACCGTATTGGTACCACAACGATACCAAATTGGTGCATTTTGTAGGTAAAGACAATATTGTATTTCACTGCATTATTTTCCCGGCAATGCTGCATTTGCATGGCAATATTTTGCCGGAAAATGTGCCTGCCAACGAATTCATGAATTTAGAGGGCGACAAAATGAGTACTAGCCGTGGTTGGAGTATTGAAATGGATGAATACGTGAACGATTGGATTAAAGCCGAAAATGGTGGCAGCCAAATGGCCGATGTACTCCGCTACTACCTTACAGCTATTGCACCCGAAAGCAAAGACAGTGAATTTACGTGGAAAGGTTTTCAAGATGCCAACAATAGCGAGCTCGTGAGCATCTTTGGCAATTTTGTTAATCGCACATTTGTACTCATGCACAAACTGTGCAAGGGCAAAGTACCTCCTTTTCACAATGCACTGATAGATGATACCGACAAGCAACTTATTGTAGACATCAACAACTCGGCTGCTAAAATCACCCAATTAATAGAAGGCTATAAGTTTAGAGAGGC
>JAIXOS010000079.1 GCA_027486695.1 Chitinophagaceae bacterium
CCTACTTTTTCAAAACCTGAAAAATTGTTATCGCTCGTTAATGGACTCAACCTTCAAATGCCTATACGAAGAGATGAATGTTGTGGTTTTGGTGGTACTTTTTGTGTGTTTGAAGAAGCCGTGAGCGTAAAAATGGGAAAAGATAGGGTAGAAGAACATGCCCACAACGACGTTGATTACATTACTGGTGTAGATGTAAGTTGTTTGATGCACTTAGAAGGGATATTGAAACGCAATAACAGCAAAATCAAAACATTGCATATAGCCGAAATTCTAAATAGCAATTGGGAATGACAACAACAACAATTAAAGACCATGCAACCGCAGCCGCTGCGTTTATAAAAGATGAACCGCGTACTGATTGGCATGATGATACATTATGGTTTGTACGTCAAAAACGCGATAAAGCGGCACACAGTTTACCCGAATGGGAACAATTGCGCAATTGGGCTTCGCAAATCAAAAACCATAGTCTTTCTAATTTAGATAATTACCTCATTGAATTTGAGGAAAAAGCTACCGCAAACGGCATTAAAGTTCATTGGGCTGCTGATGCGGAAGAGCACAATCGCATTATTTACAACATTATTGCCGCTAACGGAATCAATAAAATTGTAAAGAGCAAAAGCATGCTTACCGAGGAGTGCCACCTAAATCCGTACTTGCAACAGCAAGGCATTGAGGTGGTAGATACCGATTTAGGCGAAAGAATTGTGCAATTGCGCAACGAACCCCCTAGTCACATTGTACTTCCGGCCATCCACTTAAAAAAACAGGATGTAAGCGAAACCTTTCACGAACATTTACATACCGAAAAGGGCAACAACGACCCACAATACCTTACCGAAGCAGCGAGGCAACATTTGCGAGAGAAATTTTTAATCAGTAACCTCGCTATTACCGGCGTCAACTTTGCCGTTGCAGAAACAGGTGGTTTTGTAGTATGTACCAACGAGGGCAATGCCGATATGGGCGCACATGCTGCCAAAATACACATTGCTTGTATGGGTTTTGAAAAAATTATCCCGAAAGCGGAGCATCTTGGTGTGTTTTTGCGTTTATTGGCGCGTAGTGCTACTGGGCAGCCTATAACCACCTATTCAAGTCATTTTCAAAAACCTCGCGAAGGTCAAGAAATGCATATTGTAATAGTTGACAATGGTCGTTCTAAGCAACTTGGTCGCCCCGATTTTCGGAACTCGTTAAAATGTATTCGCTGTGCGGCGTGCTTCAATACTTGTCCGGTTTACCGTCGCAGTGGTGGACACAGTTACCATACCGCAGTTGCGGGGCCTATTGGTTCTATCTTAAACCCTAATTTAGATATGAAGGCTAATGCCGATTTGCCTTTTGCTTCTACTTTGTGTGGTTCGTGCAGCAATGTTTGCCCTGTTAAAATTGATATCCATGATCAATTGTGGAAATGGCGTCAAGTGGTAGTAGCCGAAGGTTACGTTGCTACCTCCAAAAAATGGGGTATGCAAGGCATGGCATTTGTGTTGGCGCACCCCGCTGTTTACCGCATAAGTGGTAAAGTTGGTCGTTGGGTAATGCGTACCTTTCCTTTTTTGACCAATAACAAAACATTCAATCCTTGGTACAAACAAAGAGAAATGCCTACTCCGCCCAAACAAAGTTTTACTGATTGGTATAAAAACAACAAATAATTCCGGTATGAGTGCACGTAACCAAATACTTGGCAGTATTTCTAAGAATAAACCCGAATTAACAGAATTGCCTGTCATTGATATACAACAAGTTATTTCGTATAAAGATTTAATAGAACAATTCACCAATACACTAACGGGCATTGGCGGAATGGTGGTTCAAATAAGTGATGAACAAGAAATCATTGCTACAATTGCCGCAGAAAGAGCCGCAGGTAATTGGGTTGCCGATACTATTTGGGACTCAACAGAAGCTATTAACAGCCTGCGTTCGCAGTCGGCAGAGTCATTAGCACTCATAGAGAAAACCTACATCAAAGGAACAGTAGGAGTGGCCGAAAATGGCGCTATTTGGATTCAAGAACACCAAATGGTCAATCGATTATTACCTTTCATTTGCCAACATTTAGCTATTATATTATCCAAAGAACAATTAGTGGCTACCCTGCACCACGCCTATGCACAAATAGACATTGCGGAGGAAGGATTTGGTGCATTCATTGCGGGACCATCAAAAACTGCCGATATTGAACAATCGCTAGTTATTGGTGCACATGGTGCACGTAGTTTGGTGGTTTATTTAGTTGCTTAGTCTTATACTATACATCATAAAAAGAGCCGTAGCTATTAGGTTACGGCTCTTTTTTGTCCCATGCAGATTTGATTTCATGGTCATTGATTGTCCTTTACAGCCATTCCTGATTAAGATTTCTTTTTGAGTTGTTTAGCTAATTGGATTGAATGTGTTAAAGACTGCTTGTTTGTCCAATCGTGGTGCGAAACAAGAATCCATTTAGGACGAGGAAATCTTTTCTGTACCTTTCTTAGGGTGTTTGCATATTCCGCCACATTGGCGTCGCCAAGGTATCCTAAATCTTTTGCTTCCGCTCCTTTGATTAAACAACCTCCATAGAGAATTTTTTCTTTACCAAACCAAACCACAATATTGTCTTCCGTATGTCCACCTCCAGGATAATACACTTCGAACGATATTGACCCAATTTGGAAAAGGGTATCTTTTGTCATTAAATAACTTGCTCTCTTTTGGTTGTTTTTTCTGCAAAAATCATCAGTCAATACGGTGGTAAAGGTTTTTATACCTTGCTGCCGATAATAATCAAGGCCATCTGTTCGGTCGCTGTGCCAATGTGTGGCAATGCACCATTTTACTTGTTGGCCGTGCTTTAACTGAATGCTATCTAGTAAGGGTTGAAATTGAGTAGAATCCCACGGGGTATCGAGTAACAGTACGCCACTATCGGTTACCAAATACATACCGTGCGCCGGTATCATTTGTTTTTCGTACAAATGATAGGTGGTATACACATAAAAATTACTTACTACATGCTTGATAGATAGTTTAGCAGGTGGCGTTTTTCCAAAGCCATTTTTTACCAAAAAAAGGCAGGACAATACACAGACAATTGTTCGTAACATAAACGGCTATTTTAAATAGAATTAG
>JAIXOS010000474.1 GCA_027486695.1 Chitinophagaceae bacterium
CACTCTGCAACAGTAGAAGTATTGGTGGAATGAGTGGTTAGTGAATGTGATTGAGTAAACTTTAATACAATTGCTACTATGTTTAGGGTTTTTTTTGACTTGCGAAAAGTTGAGTAAAAGCAGCATTAAACATCTCGGCAATTAACGGGCTATTTGTGCAGTACACATAAGTAAGCATAAGATGCTATTTTGTTATTCGTTTTTTACAAAAGTATATGGATTATAAGCATGATGACAATGGCTTTCTAACGATAAAATCAAAAAGTCAATTATAGTGTCAATATTAAATAATGATTAATTTCATATAATTTTGATTATTAATTGCTATATTTAATTTTATAAACAAGGCAATTATTTATTAAGAGATGTTTCATTAAATCAAATAACAAAATACCTCTGTTTGTAAAAGTATTTTTAGTGCAATCATCTTTAATTGCATAAATGCTTTGCAGTGGTTGGTAATTCTTAATAGTAGCAAGCACATTTTGCACAACAATGGCCCAATTTTAAAACATGGCTAGATGACAAACTGCTAATTAAAACAATACAACACCCCGTGAGCCGAAAAGGGGATCAAAGAGTAGGCAAAAAACTAAACTATTGATTATGAGAAAAATTTTTCTACTACTATGTTTATCTTTTATAGGTATTATAAAAGTAGTGTGTCAAACACAATCTTTTGAAATTTTGAATGGTAATACAACCATTCAGTACTTAAAAAAGGAAAATGCCTTGACAGCCATTCGTAATGTAACTGTTAAAATTGAATATTGGTCTTCAAAAGACAGCGGGAATAACGATAATAAAGACAAGGTTTTAAAATTTGAGATTACTAATATAACACCTAGTGCTATGTCTAAACCAGTTATTGGCATTATTCCACCAACTATTCTGGCAAAAGATTTTTCAACCCGTCATAAAACTGTTTCATATAACATACCGATTACTATTAGTGCGGTTGACTTGTATAATTTAGAAACATTTAGCATTGTTTTGAAAGTTGATGATGTATTACAAAAAGGTGCATTAGGGGTAATTTTACAGAAAGAACCTACAACAGAACCTACTAATAAATCACCAGATGGTTTTAGCTTTATTAATGCAGTAAATTTTGACTTTAATGGCAATAATGGAGCTAGTTATGTGGGTAATATTAATTTGTTTAACCCAACTAGTTTTAGCAAAAAGAAAGAGGGCTTTGGAAGATTTGGCTATAACCTCGGCATCATGAAAATTGATTTCTCTCGTAATGACAGCTTAAACACTAGTTATGATTACTATGAAAATGTAAAAGTAAAACCATTAGACAGAATTATTATTGATACCACCAAGTATTTAAGACAATATAATAAGTTGACAACTGTTTCAAAAAATCTTACTTGGAGCTTTTATTTTCAACCCACATTTAGTATTATTTGTAATCCAGAGTTCAAATTATTATTACATGTACATACTGAATTGTTTATTGATAAATGGACAACCAGAACTGATATTTCCAACTATCAGCAAGATTCCGCCACAATTACAAAGCTTACTAGTGATTCATTGATAAAAAATTTAAGCCCCTTAAATAAGTTTTCGAAATCTACATTGGATATTGTAAGCACTACCTCAAATTCAAACAGCTTAAATTTTAATATTGGCTTAGGTATTACGCTAGAAAAATCTTGGCCTGGGGGATCTTTATTCATTCAACCAACTATTGGGTATGCTATAAATTATGCCCGACCAATATCTATCGACACAAAGAATTTGGATTATAAGGCAGAAGATAATAAGAATGTTTTTGCTCATTTAACTAGGTTTAGGTTAAGCGAAATCATTACTAACAATATACAAGCGATTATTGGGGTAGATGTGCGAGGTAAATTCAAATCTATACCTACATATGCAGCTTTTATTGGTGTAAATGTTGGTCTAGAAGGCATTAAAAATTTAATAAAATAATTTCTCTTTGTTTTTAATTAATCAAAACTACTAAGCAATGAATTGCTATAAAATCAATAATTCGCAAAAGACACCAGGTGATGAGCATGTAATATCATACATGCGATTGCGACTGTTTATCGGGTTAATAGGATTAGCCTTACCTTTTGCACTACCACTTGGTGTATATCTTTTTGATAGTGGTGCAGATGCATTTCAATGGTCAATAAGCCATTATTATTATACTAAAATGCATATTCTATTTGTAGGTTTACTTTGCGTATTGGGGGCTTTTTTATTCACATATCGTGGCAAGTTTTATTACGAAAATATATTGTCTTCTTTTGCAGGTTTACTCGCATTTTTTGTAGCCATTTTCCCCACACCTTGCGAGGGTTATCTTCCTGAACATGGTATACCGTTTATTAATTTACAGCCTGTTAAAGACTTTGTAGGCCCCACACATTTTATTTCTGCAACTATTCTTTTTATATGTTTTGCATTAATATCTGGCTTTTACTTTACCAAAGAAGATGATAGTAAAAACAACATGCTATTAAAAAAACGCAGAAACAAAATTTATATAGCATGTGCTATCTTCATTGTATTAAGCCTCGTTTTGGCAGGTCTTGCAATAATAGATATCATTTCTTTTCAATCCCTTTGGCCTTGGCTTGATAAGCATCCTACTTATTTTTTTGAGACAACAGCATTATTAAGTTTTGGTATTTCTTGGATTGTAAAAGGTACTTACATGTGGTCTCACGAAGGCTTTTTCAATAAATTGGTATACAATATTATAATTCGTTTTATCCGATAATTCACCCTCATTACTTTAAATACTAAAACTATGTTTACAAGATTAGACTCGGTTAACCGCATTATCCTTTCTGTAGGGCATGGCGGGCTTAGTGGCGAAAGCTACGACCCCGGTGCTACCGCAGACAGCTTTACCGAGAATACCGAAGCCAAGCAAATAACCGTATTGCTTGCAAGTAAGCTAACTAAAAATGGGCTTACCGTAGTACTAGTGCCCGATTATGGCTTAACAAAAACCATACAGTACATTAATGCCCGCTACGATGCACATACCGATTGGGCTTTTGAAATACATAAAGATAGCATAGGCAAGTTTGTAAAAGCAAGTATGGCTAAGCGTGCAGGTGTGTATTACCACCCTACTAGTTTAGAAAGCCAAGCCATTGCCGATAAAATGGCCGAAGTATTTAAAGCCAATGGATCTAACAAAACCAGTTGGAGCCGCCCTGATACTGCTAGCAACCACGGAAGGCTTGCATGGATACGCCAACCCAAAATGTTATCGCACCTTTTAGAATGTGGCTTTATGCAAGATGATTTAAGCACCGCTAGCGATGACTTTTATGCCACCATTATAGCCCAAGCCATTTGTACCTGCCTTGGTAAAACGTATCAACCATAAACCCTACCCGCCTCAAGCCGAAAAGCGGGCTATCAAAACAGAGTAGGCAATAAAAACCAAACGAAAAAAATATGGCAACTAATTTAATTTCTGCTGTATTATCTGATGCTGATAAAGATGCAGCAAAAGCAGGCATTGCAACCGCAAAAAGTAAAATGCCTTTTCTCATTTCTTTAAGTGAAGACCAAAAGAAAGGCAAGCGCAGAATGGGACAAAAAAGCGTAGAGTACGTAAAGCTAAACCTACGTGGCGCACAAAACTTTGGTAAATACATACCCACGGCAACGGTAGATGGGGATGAGTTTGGCAAAGATGTAACCCTTATTAGTCAGCTATGGGATGTAAGGGTAGTGATGGCATCTTTACTAGAAGAGATAGACGATACCATTGCCGCTGCTAGTATAGATTGTATGAAAACGGCAGATAACGTGTACGATTATTTGAAAAAAGCTGCCAAATCGGATGCAGCAGTAAAAGCATTGATTGAAGAAATTGCTAAGCGCTACGAAAAGCAAAGTAGGAAAGCTGCACCTAGCACAACGCTTAAATAATAATAGGATGATTAGCTAGCACATTGAGGCTGTCTCAAAAGAAATTTTGTGGCAGCCTTATTTTTTATGGCTTGCTATATGTTTGATTATTGTTTTGTAAAAAGTTTCTTTGTGATACGAGCTACATATCGCCTGAAGCCTGTTTTTTTAAAAAAGAGGTGTTTTTCCCTTTCTTAGGCTGCTTTTTTAACTTCAATTGCGTTTTTCTTTCTAAAGTTTTGGGCTATGCACAATAATCCTGTCTCAATGGTCACCTTTTCTTTACCCCTGAGCATAAAACGTTTAAAATGATGGTTGCCTTTAATGTTGCCAAACACAGGTTCTACATCATGGCATCGTTGTTTTCTATGTGCAATGCCTTGCTCTGATTGCAGTTTTTCTTTTGCTACCCTTTTATGTCTGTTGAGGTTATGATTTATTTCTATTACCCTATTCCCTTTTGATTTATGGCAGACGCCATTTAATGGACACCTACTGCAATCCTTTGCCTGGTATCTGGTGATTGTCTGCTTGAAGCCTGTAGTGGTTTCCCTTTCATAAGTACCCTTCTTTTCCATCCGTTGCCCCATCGGACATACATAAAAATCTCCCTGCTCATTGTAAAACAGTTTGTCTGCATTGAAGGGTTGTTTGCCCTGTATGGTCTCATTCTGTTCCCTATCAAACTGGTTATATTTTACAAAAGCCGTTACCTGCTCCTTTTCCAAGAACTCATAATTCTCCTCCGAGCCATAGCCTGCATCTGCTGTCACTACGGTTGGCATCGCCTCGTAACAACGCTTGTGTTCGTTCAAATGCTCTTGTAATGTGTTGGTATCCGTTGTATTTTGATGGATGGTATAGTTGGTTATAAATTGATTGCTCGTACTGATCTGCATATTATAGGCTGGTTTCAACTGCCCATTGCCCATGTGGTCTTCCTTCATCCGCATGAAAGTGGCATCGGTGTCTGTCTTGCTATAGCTATTGCGGTCATCTCCCATTATTGCCGATTGTGCAGCATATCTGTCAAGGGCTTCTGGCCATTTCTTTCTGGCATAACCCAGCTTTTGTTTCACTCGTTTGTTTACAGGCTTATCTTTTAGCACCGCATCTATCTTATCTATCGTTGCTTTTACTTTTGAACTGTCTATCTCTGCAAAGCTGGTGGGTGTAGTGTCTTTCATTTCTGCGTCTGCCACTCCTTGTGCATAAGACCACAACGCTTCCAACTGATTGGCTATCTTCTCCTTATTGTTTTTGATGCCCTTGCCCCATACAAACGTGTACCTATTGGCATTTGCCTCTATCTTGGTACCATCTGTAAATACATCTTTGATGCTTAACAATCCCTCTTCTGACAACAATTTTACCGTTTCCACGAAGATGAACTTCAATGGACCTTGCAATTTCTTGCCCCTAAAGTTATTGATGGTGTTATGGTCGGGGGTATTCATACCGCACAACCACATGAAAACCACATTCTGAGTAGTGGCTTCTTCTAATTTGCGGCTACTGTAAATATTGGTCATATAGCCATAAATCAACACCTTGAGCAAAGCCAATGGGTGATAACTGCTGCTCCCTCCACCTCTATATGCTGATAAAAGTGGCTTGCTATCTATCTTATCCAATACCGTATTTACTATACGTGCAGGATGATTAGGGGCAATGAGTTCTTCCAAGCTGGGAGGTAACATCATCAATTGTTGCTGATGATAGGCTTTAAAGACTGGTGTACTGAGACGTTTTGATGACATGAATAAACTTATAACTTATACCGAAATATACATATTATTCTCCATGTACACAAATAAAAAAAAGACTGCCCTTTTGAGACAGCCTCTTTTTTTGCCCGTAGGTTACAAAATAACTATTATGAGCCAAAGGCTGGTACTTCGTATTAAGCTGCATGGGCGTTGGCACCGTTCAACGGAATCAATTCTATTAAGC
>JAIXOS010000272.1 GCA_027486695.1 Chitinophagaceae bacterium
AATACATCTCTTGCATCGTCATATGAACCATTGTTATTAATAATGAATGTCTGTATACTATTGAAATTGTCTTTATAAATCAGTTCAATAGATTTTGTATCATTATTTGCCAGCCCTTTTAATAATGCCTGTTCGTTTATTTCATTTTTCACTTGCTACTACTATTAATACAATTCAGGAAATAAAAGTAACCCACCAAAAGTTGCCCTATCTGCAAATAACCATTTAATGTAACCATTTGCAAATAGATTAGCTATACCCATTGGGTGTTACTAAAAGCGATACACCTAACATTGGTGAGGTAAATATACTTTATGATGTCTAAATAGGAAACTTTCGATACTATTTAAATATTATTTTACATTATTTAAACTAATTTTCAAGACTATTTTTTTTATTTTCAATAAAATCGAAAAAAAATAAAAAAAGTAAGGTTACCTAAGTTGTCCGCTAGGTATAAAGGGTACATTCACTCACTCAAAAACCTTTAACATGAAAAAATTAATGTTCGTTATCGCTCTTGGAGCTTTCGCAGCTTGTAACTCTGGTGAAACCAAAGCCCCTGCAGCTGATTCAGTAAAAGTTGACTCAGTAAAAGTTGATTCAGTAAAAGTTGATTCAGTAAAAGTTGATTCAGCTAAAGTTGATTCTACTAAGAAATAATTCTATCCAATTATACTAGTGACATTGATTTGAGGTGCCTGATTGCGGCGAAGTATAATTAAACGCTTTTTCATATGGCAAGCAATCGTTAGAGGCCGCTCTGTTTCTACAGAGGGGCTTTTTTATTGATATAAGCCAAAAAAATGGGAATAGTGTATTCTTTTAGCCCCTAGACAGTATACAGGTTAAAACAAATACAACACTCCCAAATGACATAGTAGTAGTATAATGAATCTACAAAGCAGGGCATTTTAAATAGCTTGCTCTATTTTTACTTTTGTACGTATAGGACAAAGTGAACTCGAAACAATTGGCATTTCCTGCTAATGATTTCAATGACGAAACATTGGCATCGTAACTTACACCTGCTAACACTTGTTGATTGTATCGCAATCCCACATAAGGTATTAAAGCATCCTTGAAACGGTAATTGGCGCCCATCAGCACTTGTGCATCATCACTAGCGTCTATTTGCCAAAATGCGCCTGCAACAAAATTGTTGGCAGTTCCTTGTTTCATATAAATAAAATGTGGCACAAAAAGCATATTTTCAGCCACTTGCATAGATGCGCCACCATGTACAACATACCGAACAGGTATTATATCGCCACTATTAATAGCCGATTGCGAAAAGGGGTCGATTGGCTTGTTCAAATGAAAAGCTGAAAAGCCCAAATAGGGATTAAACCTACTACTTTCGGAAGTATTGTAATACAAAAGTCCTGCCCCAATATCTAATACGGATGACCTTAAAACAGTAAATTTATCGTTAGTAACTCCCGGATTGTAGCCCGTAATTGGATTCCACTGATCTCCCAATTGAAACTTCGAAGGATTCACACGTCTCTCAATCACGCCTGCTTGCATTCCAAAAGTTACATGATGCTCTGCTTCTGCACCAAACTGAATACCCGTATAAGCTAGAGAAAAAGAAGTGTTATAGTAGTTAAAACCGCCACCGCCTGAGGACTGATTGAGGATATTAAAGCCAAACTGAATATTGCGATTCGTTCTAGCCTCAACGCTAATGGCTTGTGTGATGAACGGATTTACAATATTAGCCCATTGATTTCTGTAAGCCCCACCAACTCGCACATCGCCATTAAAAGTACCCACCATTGCGGGATTTAAATTTAAAGGATATACATAATATTGGGAGGTATGCGGATCTACTTGTGCATTTATTTGCCCTAGAAAAAATGATAGAAAACCAGTAGTTAGCAGAAAAAATTTAGTACGTAATTTCATGAAACCATATTAACTTGAGTAATATATGTAGAACAGAACACTTCAGCTTACATCTACGATATATAAAAATACGAAATCAAGGCCAAATTGGGCCATAAAATGTATTTATTGGTGCATTTTCCGTTTTATCTTACCTAGCACCAAAATGCATAGTCATTGATTCGTTCTTACGTGAAGCTACAAATGCTGAATGGCAGTATATTTGCGGTATGCAAAAAAAGCAATCTGTAGCCTTTCATACACTTGGCTGTAAGCTCAACTTTTCTGAAACTTCAACACTTTCGCGCCTACTAGAAACAGAAGGATTCGAAAAAAAACATTTTGACGACATTGCAGATGTATATGTGATTAACACCTGCTCGGTTACCGAGAATGCAGATAAGGAATGTAAATATTTGGTTCGTAAAATCCAAAGAAAAGCCCCCGAAAGTTTTGTAGTGATTACCGGCTGTTATGCACAGTTAAAACCTAAAGAAATAGCAGCTATTCCGGGTGTGGATTTAGTTCTTGGAGCCTCGGAAAAGTTTAATATTGCCCAACACTTAGCCAACTTATCAAAAAACGAGGGTCCTAAAATATGCAGTTGCGATATAGAGGAAGTTACCGGTTTTAATGCTTCCTTCTCCGCTAACGACCGTACACGAACATTCTTAAAAGTACAAGATGGCTGCGACTACAATTGTTCGTTTTGTACCATTCCTATGGCTAGAGGAAAAAGCAGAAGCGACACAGTTGATAATGTAATTCAGCATGCAAAATCGATTGCGGATAGTGGTGTGAAAGAGATTGTATTAACGGGTGTAAATTTGGGTGACTTTGGCAAAGGACCTGATGGTGCAAAAAAACATGGCGAAACTTTTTTTGAATTATTACAAACACTCGACCAAGTAACAGGGATAGAAAGATACCGCATTTCTTCAATAGAACCCAATTTGCTTACGAATGAAATCATTTCATTCGTAGCAGAGAGCAAAAAAATCATGCCGCACTTTCACATTCCGCTACAAAGTGGCAGTAATGGTATTTTGTCGTTAATGCGCCGCAGATACAAAAGAGAATTGTATTCCGAACGTGTAGCACTCATAAAATCATTAATGCCCCATTGTGCAATTGGAGTAGACGTAATTGTTGGTTTTCCAGGCGAAACAGATGAAGCTTTTGAGGAAACCTTTCATTTTTTGCACGGTTTAGATGTATCCTATTTGCATGTATTTACTTATAGCGAGCGTAACAATACAAGCGCTTTAGACCTAGAAGGAGTTGTCCCAATAACGGTAAGGAACCAGCGAAACAAGCAGTTACGTAACCTTAGCTACATGAAACAACAATTTTTCAACAACCAATTTACGGGACAAACACGAAAAGTGCTTTTTGAGGAATTCAATAAAAATGGAATGATGGAAGGCTATACAGATAACTATATTAGGGTGGTAACTCCCTACCGAAACGAATGGGCAAACACAGTGGTAGATTGGCGCCTTTAGTCGCCCCAATGATTTTATCGGACACATTGTACTTTCGACAAATAGTGGACTTACCATTTAAAGTATAGTAATTCAACCTTGAAAAATAAACTAGTAAATTATTTATCTATAAAAAGCAAATCAATCACTTTCAGTTACCAAATTTGTGTTTTAAATAGTCAACAACTTAAAAAAATAGATGTTCGCTAATAGTTGTTTTTATTGCTATTCCATAAACAAAACAAATTACTAACAAAAAATTTCCTTTATCAAAAGGCTATAAACAACTAATTTCGCAACCGCAAAAGCACTTTATATGAGCAATAGAACATTCACAATGATTAAACCGGACGCCACAAGTAAAGGCTATACCGGTGCCATTTTAGATCAAATTATTAAGGCCGGCTTTCAAGTTAAAGCCATGAAATGGATTAAACTTTCTGAGGAACAAGCCGGTTTATTTTACGATATCCATCGCGAAAGACCCTTTTTTGGTGAATTGGTTAGTTTTATGAGTAGCGGTCCAATTGTAGCTGCAATTTTAGAAAAAGAAAATGCCGTTGCAGATTTTAGAAAATTAATTGGTGCAACCAATCCTGCTCAAGCCGAAGAGGGAACTATTCGTAAAAAATTCGCAGCTTCTATTGGAGAAAATGCCGTACATGGCAGTGATAGCGATGAGAATGCAATAATAGAAGGCGACTTCTTTTTCAGCAAATTAGAAAGATTCTAAACATACGCAAACAAAACTCATACAAAAGAGGCTGTTTTTCATTACGAAACAGCCTCTTTTAGTATGATACAGTTACCATTTGTCAAATTAAATGGATAAAATGATGTCGATTATTCACTCAGGAAATCATGATACTCCTTTTGCATTTAACTATTCAAAACTTGAAAACCGGCAACAATTACGCTAGTATCACTTCTGCTAATAGATGCATTATAAACATAAACTACGCTACCTTTATATCTAGCAAAAGTGCTCGTCTAAATAAAGTATGGTATGAAACACAAACTTTTTGTTTTACTTATTATTTGTTGCAGCTACTACAGGCTTGCTGCACAAAGCGAAAACGATACCATTCCTCATTTTTTACTCCGATCGAGCTTGCCCAACTTTAAAGTTTTGATAACCAAAGAAAAAATAAGTAAAGTATCTAGTGATAGTACTTGGTATACTCAAGACAGTTTGCCAAAGAATACATTTACTGTACTTGTATACTTTAGTCCCGAATGTAGCCACTGCCAACTAGAAGCTCAACAACTACGTAAATATGCGGATAGTTTATCCAATGCACAGTTTGTATGGATGAGCTACAGTTATAGCAATACCGACTTATGGAATTTTTATCAAAAGTATGAGCTCAACCTTTGCCGGAACGTAGTTTTAGGTAAAATACTCACTTATCAAATACCTGCCTATTTCAAAGTGGCTTTCACGCCCTATATAGCTGTATTTAACGCACAAAAGCAATTTGTAACAGAATTTAGAAAAGGCACCACTATTGAGGCTTTGCAAAAATGGCTGAAATAAGCACCTTCAAGAGAAAAAAATGTTAATAGACGCAAGGTTTTTTCAATACTGATATGTGTCAAGGTTTTTGTAAGCCGAATGCCTTTACTTTTGCGGTGAAAAATAAATTTAACCATAAATTTTTATCTATGAAAGTTACAGTAGTAGGTGCAGGTGCCGTAGGTGCTACTTGCGCAGATAACATTGCCCGTAAGGAATTGGCTAGCGAATTGGTATTGTTGGACATAAGGGAAGGATTTGCAGAAGGTAAAGCTCAAGACATGTAACAAACCGCAGCATTATTGGGTTTCGATACCAAAATAGTGGGTAGTACTAACGATTATTCTAAAACAGCCAATAGCGATGTGGTAGTAATTACTTCTGGCTTGCCTCGCAAACCCGGCATGACTCGTGAAGAGTTGATTGGCACAAATGCAAGTATTGTAAAAAGTGTAGCAGAAAATATTTTAAAATATTCACCTGATACCATAATCATTGTTATCTCTAACCCGATGGATACAATGACGTATTTGGCATTACAAAGTACAGGCTTACCCAAAAACCGTATCATTGGTATGGGCGGAACGCTCGACAGTGCACGCTTTAAATACCAATTAAGCCAACACTTGGGAGCAAGTGCAGGCGATTTGAATGCTGTTGTAATTGGCGGTCACGGCGATACTACCATGATTCCGCTTATCCGTCTTGCTACTTGGAACAGCGTTCCGGTTAGCAACTTTTTAACGGAAGAACAACAACAAAAAATTGTTGCCGATACAATGGTGGGCGGTGCTACCCTCACAAAATTAATTGGCACTTCTGCTTGGTATGCTCCCGGTGCGGCCGGCGCAGCTTTGGTAGAAAGCATTCTGCGTGATGAGAAAAAACTATTTACATGTTGCGTAGCCTTAGATGGTGAATACGGACAAAAAGATATATGCCTTGGTGTTCCCGTAATTATTGGAAGAAATGGTTGGGAAAAAATTCTTGACTTTGGTTTAACAGAAAGCGAACAAGCGGCCTTTAATAAAAGTGCCGAAGCCGTGCGTAGCATGAACGATGTTCTAAAAACTTTATAGTTTTATTGCTATTTACCTTTTACTACCAAGGGCTGCTAACTACAAAAGTGTTAGCAGCCCTTTTTGTTTTAAAACTTAACATTTGCAACTTAATAGTTGTTTTATATTTGATAGTCACAAAGGAAGGCATTATGAGTAAATTACATTTCATCCAAAGAGATATTAGCTGGCTTAGTTTTAATGCACGCGTTTTGCAAGAAGCAAACGACCCCACAGTACCCCTCAAAGAGCGGATTCGCTTTTTGGGAATTTACTCCAACAACTCCGACGAATTTTTTCGTGTACGCGTGGCCACACTTAAAAGGATGATTGAATTTGCAGAAAAACGAAGAAAGGCCAATATGCATATGGAAGATGATCCACAAAGTATTTTGGATCAAATACAAACCATTGTATTAAGACAACAAAATGAATTTAACCGCATATGGGATGGTATTTTATTGGAGTTGAAAAAAGAAAAAATTGCACTTGTTGATGAAACGCATTTGAACAAAAGTCAAAAAGAATATGTGAAGAAATTTTTTGATGAGCAGGTACGTAGTAATGTAATACCGCTTATGATTGAAAGCCTACCACAACTCCCCTATCTGCGCGACAAAAGTGTTTATTTAGGTGTGGTTATGCGCAAAAAAAATGATGCCTACCAACAAAAGTATGCCTTAATAGAAATACCTGCTAAAGCTCTTGGCCGCTTTGTAGAATTACCTTCAAAAAATGACGAGCACCACATCATTCTGCTAGAAGATGTAATCAGATTTAACTTACCGAATATATTTACTTATTTTGATTACGATCATTTTGAATCGCATGTATTTAAAGTAACCAAAGACGCAGAAATTGATATAGATAATGATTTGAGTACCTCTTTTGTTGAAAAAATGGAAAAAGGACTTAAAAATAGGCGTAAGGGAAAGCCCGTTCGGTTTGTGTACGATAAAGAAATGGATGCTGGACTATTGGAATATTTAATCAGAAAACTTAATCTCAACAGAAAAAGCAACATCATACCCGGAGGGCGCATTCATAACTTCAGGCATTTTATGGATTTCCCGGATGTTTTTGGCCACAAAAGCAGACGCAATGCACCTTTTACACACCCGTTGTTACAACACACGATTCGGGTTACCGATGTTATTTTGAAAAAAGATGTCATGTTGCATTTTCCTTATCACACGTTTAATACGGTGATTGATTTATTAAGGGAAGCTGCTATGGACCCCGACGTTACGAGTATTAAAATTACGGCCTATCGATTAGCTTCTAATTCCAAAATCATCAATTCATTGGTCAATGCTGCACGCAATGTAAAAGAAGTAATTGTAATGTTGGAACTCAAAGCGCGTTTTGATGAAGAGGCTAATTTGGAATGGAAAAAAGTACTAGATGAGGAAGGAGTGAAAGTATTGCTTGGCGTTCCAAAAATGAAAATACACGCCAAACTGTGCATTATCAAAAAAAGAAAAGGTACTCGTACTATTCAATATGGATTTGTAAGTACCGGAAATTTGAATGAAAAAACGGCTAAAGTATATGCAGATCACTGCTTGTTAACTGCCAACCGTAATGTAATGGCCGACATCAACCGCATATTCCGTTATCTTGAAAATTGGCAACTTGGTTTTGGTCCGCTTTTAGAATGTAGAACTTTGCTTGTGTGCCCTACTAATATGCGCAAGCAGTTTGAAATGGCAATTAATAGAGAAATCAAATTGGCAAAATCAGGAAAAGAAGCTTCAATTACGTTGAAAGTTAACTCGCTGAGCGACGTAAAACTCATTGAAAAACTTTATGAAGCCGGTGCTCATGGAGTAAAAATTAATTTAATAGTACGGGGAATTTTTTGTGCTTCCTTTGATAATAAAAAACAATTGCACCCTATTAAAGCCATCAGCATTGTAGACGAATATTTAGAACATGCAAGAGTATGTATTTTTGGTAATGGAGGAGTTGAAAAAATCTATATTTCGAGCGCCGATTGGATGGTTCGTAATTTAGACCATCGAATTGAAGCAGCTATACCAATACTAGACGCTAGTATTCGTGCTGAAATAAAAGACATTATACAAATCCAATTGCAGGACAATGTAAAAGCAAGAATTCTAACCAATGAGCTTAGCAATAATTATGTATCTTCCAACCCTAAAAAAAAGGTAAGGTCGCAAGAAGAAACCTACCATTATTTGCACAACAAAACTTTAAATTCTAGTGCGTCTAGCAGCAATTGATATTGGAAGTAATGCAGCTCGTTTATTAATTAGCGAAGTAACAATTGATGATACCGGAAATCCACAGTTTAATAAACTCAATTTGGTAAGGGTTCCCCTCAGGCTAGGGCTCGATGTATTTGAAAACAAAGCAATATCCCCTATGCGCAGTGCAATGCTTTTAGAAACCATGCACGCCTACAGGCACTTGTTAAACGCCTATCAAGTTACCAAAGTACGTGCTTGCGCCACTAGTGCTATGCGCGATGCGAAAAATAGTGCCCACCTCATTCAACAAGTTAAAGAAAAAACAGATATTTTAATTGAAATTATTAGTGGCGACGTAGAAGCTAGTATGATTAATCAAAATCACATAGCAGAAACACTCGATAACAACCACGCTTACTTGTATATAGATGTCGGTGGAGGCAGCACCGAACTCACTTTTTTTGCGGAGGGGAGAATGAAGTATAGAGAAAGCTTTAATATTGGAACCATCCGACTACTCAAAAACCAAGTATCGGAAAACGTGTGGGACGAAATGAAAGACCACTTGCGCAACAACATCAAAACCAACCTTCCTATTTCGGCTATTGGTAGTGGCGGCAATATCAATAAAATTTTTTCGTTGAGTAAAAAGAAAGAAGGCAAACCATTGTCGTTTCAACTTATTAAAGATTATTACAAAGAATTAAGTAGCGTGTCTGTTGCTGAACGAATTCGTTTATACAATCTGCGCGAAGATCGTGCAGATGTAATTGTACCTGCTTTACAAATTTATGCCAATGTAATGCGTTGGGCCGATATCAACGAAATATACGTACCCAAAATTGGCCTTGCCGATGGTATTGTAAAAAATTTGTACGAAATGAATAAACCTACGTTATTCGATTAAATCCATTAACAGTCCCGATTTCTTAACCACAAATGCTACAAAAATGTCTGTTCATACGCCTACCATCAAAAAAGTAACCACCCAAACCTTACGTAATATGAAGGCGAAAGGTGAAAAAATAGCCATGTTAACGGCCTACGACTTTTCTTTTGCTAAGTTGTTTGACCAATCGGGCATAGATGTTATTTTGGTGGGTGATAGTGCCGGAAATGTGATAGCCGGTTACGAAACCACCGTTCCGGTTACGCTTGAACAAATGATTTATCATGCACAATGCGTGGTTAGGGGCATCAATAGAAGCCTAGTAGTGGTAGACTTACCGTTTGGAACTTATCAATCCAATAGCGATATTGCTTTGGCATCGGCCATAAAAATCATGAAAGAAACGGGGGCGCATGCCATAAAACTTGAAGGTGGCGAGGAAGTAATTGATAGCGTAAAACGTATTGTGAAAGCCGGCATTCCTGTTATGGGGCATTTAGGCCTTACACCACAAAGCATTTACCAGTTTGGTACATACAATGTTAGAGCAAAAGCCGTAGATGAAGCCAATCAGCTAAAAAAGGACATTACCT
>JAIXOS010000113.1 GCA_027486695.1 Chitinophagaceae bacterium
ATCAAAAAGTAGCAGCGATAGAAAACTATAGATGAAGGAAAGAGAATCCCGGCGTTACCAAACTGCCGGGATTTTTTATTAGGTATATATATAAGCAAAGGGCAAAGCACAGCTTGATCGTAGTTGCAGCTGCTGAACCTCTAGCCCCGATAGCAGCGGCTACCACGCTGAGGGTTTGTGCGTGGGTATTGTGGCGGAGTAATAGCGGATAGCGGGACCGAAGTACGGGTAGTGTTGCTGCCGATGGGCTCCAAAAAATTTATCGAACGGTAGAATGTCGAATGATGAGTTCTGTGGTAAGGGTTTTGATAAGCAACGAGTTTTTGCTGATTTCGTTGTTGATGAGTTGCAATAAAAGTTCAGCTGCAGTTTCGCCAATTTTTTGTACCGGTTGGGAAATGGTGGTTAAAGACGGATCGATCAGTGCGGAGGTATAATCGTTGCTAAAACCTACAACGGCCATGTCTTCAGGTATGCGTAAATTTTTTTCTTTGATTACTTGCAGGGCTTCAATAGCGGTGGGGTCATTGATGGCAAAGAGCGCGTCTGGAGGGTTAGGTAGACTCAATAAGTAGTTCATGTAAATTTTTACTTTGTCAAGTCGCAAGTCGTAAGGGATAATGATTTCTTCATCAACAGGGATATTGTGTTTGCGTAAGGCTGCCAAATAGCCATTTAGGCGGCGTCGGCTAATAGAAAGATTATCGGGGCCGGCTAAGTGGGCAATTCTTTTTTTTCCTATTTCAATTAAGTGTTCCACTGCTCTAAAAGCACCGTCGTAATCGTCAACCACTACTTTGGGAACATCCATATCCTCGCACACCCGATTGAAAAAAACGATGGGAATTTCTTTGCGTTGAAAAATTTTCAGGTGGTCAAAATTGCGTGTTTCTTTGGTTACCGATACTATCAAGCCTTCTATTTGATTGGCAAGCATGACATTAAAATTTGCAACTTCCGTTTCATAGTTTTCATTACACTGTGCAATAATGGTATTGTATCCCGCCTTAGCGGCAATTGTTTGAGCTCCAATAATCACTTTCGGAAAAAATGAGGTTACGAACTCCGGTACAATGATGCCAATGGTATTGCTTTTATGGGTAACTAGGTTGCGTGCAAAGATGTTTTTTTGGTAATCCAGTTCCTTTGCCATATCTAAAACCAATCGTCTAGTATTCTCATTTACATGCGGATTACCCGTTAAAACCCTTGAAACGGTTGATTTAGAAATGTTTAATTTTTTGGCAATGTCCTTAATAGTTACTTGATAGCTCATTGTGTAAAATAGGTATGATGAGGGTCATACAATCCATTTGGCGTGTAGAAGTAGCAATAGTTAGAAAACAAAGAATTGAAATCTAAAAGTACAGATAAAGTTAATTTTTGGGAAAAAATGTTTCAAAAAGCAACTTTTGGGAACGCTCCCATAATTGGGAACATTCCCAAAAACGATTTGCACGCTAGATTGACCTTTCAAAAAGTTTAAATAAATAATATTGTGCAGTATTTTATCTAACGTTTAACAATTTCTCTTTATCAAAACAAGTTTGCCATGTTTAGATTTCATTTTTGGAACAGCAAAAGATATGTAAAGTATCTGTCTGTTTTTCTCCTCTTTTTTATTATAAGTACGCTTGCCTCTGCGCAGGATGTTGTAGTAAAAGGGCGTGTAGTCAATGCCGAAACCAAATTGCCGGTAGATAATGTATCGGTATCGGTAATTGGAAATGCCAATAGGGGTGCAATAACCGATGCAAAAGGTTTATTTACCATTAAAGTGCCTAAGGATGCCAAACTATTGGTAAAAAGCGTCAATTATACTGCTGAAGAAGTTAATGTTAATGGCAGAACAGAAATAACCATTTCGCTAAAGCCGTCTGTTTTGGAGTCGGATGAGGTGGTTGTAGTAGGATATCTTTCTCAAAAAAGAAAAGATTTGAGTAATACAATTGCGAGAGTGGAACCTAAAAATGCAGCGGAAGGTGGATATTCCAATTTTCAGCAATTGTTAGGCGGCAGGGCAGCTGGTGTTAATGTAATGGAAAATAATTCCGAACCCGGTGGTGGTATTAGTATAGAGGTGCGAGGTGTTGGTTCTATTAGTTTGAGCTCGCAACCATTGTATGTAATAGATGGGGTGCCTATTGAACCACCGAATACGAGTTTAAATTCAAGTGCCAATATTTCTAGCTTTTTTGGCAACAACTTAACGGCTAACCCATTGTCTATGTTGAATCCAAACGACATCGATAATATCGAAATTTTGAAAGATGCGGCTGCAACCGCTTTGTATGGTTCTAGAGGTGCAAATGGGGTGGTGGTAATTACTACAAAGATGGGGAAGATTGGTAAAGCAAAAATTAATTTCAACTTTAATCAGTCAGCTAACAAGCCACAAAAGCACATTGAAATGCTCAATTCCAAGGATTATGCAACTTTAGCAAATGAGGCTTGGCGTTATAGGAAACAGATTGGTGTAGTAACAACAAACGATACACCTTTTTTAAGCAAAGAAATTGACTCCTTGCAAACATACGATCATCAGAAGTTATTAGCAGGGGGGCCGGTTACACAGGATTTGTCGGTTAGTATTAGTGGTGGCGCAGCCAATAGTGCCAAATATTATGTATCTGGACAGTATTTTAATCAGCAAGGTGTAGTGCCCAATACTTATTTAAAACGTTATGCTGTTAAAATTAATTACGAATCGCAACTGGCAAATAAGTTAACACTAATCACCAATTTATCGGTTACAGCTACGGATCGTTTTGGATCGCCAACACAAACATTGGTCAATCGGGCTATTAGTTGGGCACCCAATTCGCCACTAATTAACCCGGATGGTGGTTTTAATAGAATTAGCACTTTTCAATATGGTTATGGTAATGGATTATTGGTAGACAATACTTGGGGTAATGTGTATTACAATCCGCGTTTTCAAAATTCCATCATCAATGTATTAAACAATAACAATGCGCCGGGGCAACAAGGGGGCAACAATCCCTTGCTATTTACTTCAAATAGGGGTGTACGCAATGCAAATAATTCAATACAAGTACTAGGTACGGTGAGTTTATCTTACAAATTGAGTAAGTATTTTACCGCAACTGCTAAAATTAGTGCCAACCAATTTAATTCTTTACTAGAAACGTATATCCCAACAACGCTCGTATTAGCTTTTGGAAATAATAGAGGTGAAGCAAGTGCAGGTAACTCTCAGAATACAAGCATGTTGTATCAATTCAATCTAAATTTTAACAAAAAAATCGGTAATGCCCATGCTTTCAATGCCGTGTTTGTAACATCCGCAGAAAAGTTTGTTCAAAAAACACAAGTAGTATCATCTCAAGGATTTGTTAACGATATTACCGGTTATAATAATATAGGAGCGGGTTCAGTGCCCGGAACACCCATTTCTACGTATTCGGCAAATCAGCTAAATTCCTATATTCTACAGGCAAATTATACTTATAGGAATAAGTTAGTATTTAATGTTGCAAATAGATATGATGGAAGTTCGAAGTTTGTAGATGAAAAAAAGTACGGATTCTTCCCTTCGGCAAGTGTGGCTTGGAAAATGGAACAAGAAAAATGGTTCCGACCATTGAAAAGTATTGTTAGTGAATCTAAATTAAGAACAAGTTGGGGTATTGTAGGCAATCAAGCAGTACCGGCATACTCCACCTTGGCAACTTTAATTAGCAACTACATGGTATTTGGAAATAGCACTGCAGCTATTGGGTTTGTTCCGGCAAGACTGCCTAATCCTAATTTGCAATGGGAGTCCACTAATTCATTAAATGCAGGTATTGATATCAGCTTTTTAAGCAAATCAAAACTTTCTATTTCGGTAGATGCTTATACCAAACGCACTGAAAGATTGTATTTGAATGCTAAAGTACCGCTTACTGCAGGTCGTCCTACGATGTTCGATAATATTGCTACAATACGAAACCAAGGGCTTGAAGTTGCTGTAAATGCTCGTTTACTTGAAAATAAAAATTGGAAACTGAACTTTCACGGTAACGTAGCTTTTAACAGAAATAAAATAATTAAGTTACGCTACGAAGATGCTAACGATTTTTATACCGACGGTGCTATTGGTACCGGTGGTTACATTACAAGAATTCAGCCAGGCAAACCTTTGGGTGAGTTTTACGGATACAAAGCAATTGGTGTTTGGAATGATACCTCTATATTGAATAAAGTAAATACGTTCCAATTAAATGCCAAGGAGGGAGATCGTAGATACGCTGATTTGAATAAAGACGGACTCTTAAATGACAGTGACAGAACCTGGTTGGGCAGTTCCGTTCCCAAATATTTTGGAGGTTTTAATTTTACATTAAGTTACAAATCATTTGAATTAACCACTTTCTTCAGCTATGCAGTAGGGCACAAAATTTTCAACTATTTTGAAATAAGTTGGGGTAACCTTAATGGTAACAACAATGTAATGAAATCTACGTTTGACCAACGATACAGATATGTTTTCCCGGATACGGATCCTATACTTGCAGAATCATATAGAAAACACAATGCAACAACACGTGTATCTGTTGCAGGAACTACACTAGAACAACGCGAGGCAACCGATTATTACATAGAAAAGGGTGATTATATAAGATGTAGAGACATTAGTTTGTCCTACAGGCTGCCTGCAAAATTCTCTAAGCGATTAAAAGTAGAGTCAATTAGATTTTATGGAAACGTACAAAACCTATTCATCATCACCAATTACCGCGGCTTTAATCCCGAAGTTGGTGCCGGTTCAGGTGGCGGTTTTTTACGTGGGGTTGACAATGGTTCTGCTCCTCTCAATAAATCAATCAGATTTGGCTTTAACGTAAATCTTTAAAATTAATCAAAATGAAATATTCATATAATATATTATTATTCATTATTCTTAGTTGTACTTCTTGTAAGAAGTTTTTGGAAGAAAATCCAAAGGGGCAAATTACCAATGCAAATTTTTATAAAACCAACGATGATGCTATTGCTGCTATCAATGGTGTTTATGCCGAAATGCGATTTGAAGTAGGAAATGGTATTCCTGCTATCTACATGGTAGAACAAATTTCCGATGACGGAACTATGAGTACCACTGCTACACAAGTACTCGAACGCATTGAATTAGATAATATGGTATATAATTCTCAGCATAGTATCATCAATACTGTTTGGGGTGGTTTTTATAAAGTAATTGATAGAGCCAACTATGTAATTAAATACGTAGTAGATACCAATTATGTAAGAGCTGATTTGATGTATAGAATACAAGCCGAAGCTAGGTTTATACGTGCTTTTTATCATTTCAGATTGGTACAATTATTTGGTGATATTCCGCTAATGTTGGAGCCTGCCGACGTTACAAAGGGAAATTTATATCCCAAACGGACGCCCACCCGACAAGTATATGAAAGCATCATTAACGATTTGAAATTTGCCGAAGCCAATTTGGATACTAGCTACACCTATAACGACAGTAAAAATGGTGGTAGGGCTACTGTTGCTGCTGCAAAAGCATTACTTGGAAAAGTGTATTTAACTATGGCCGGATTTCCGCTATATGATAATAGTGGTTATCAATTAGCAGCTGACAAATTAAAAGAATTAATTGATAATAAAACAACATATGGTGTAGATGTTAGTTCTTCTTATTCTAGCATTTTTTCAAATGTCGTTTCTGTTAAAGCAGCAGACAAAGAACGGTTATTTTATACACGAGGTACAAGTGGAATGGCTTCAGGTTTTGCAGCATTTACAAGAATGAAATGGACGTATGTTGGCTTTTCCCAAACAGTCCCCTCAAAGGATTTTGCTACAACCGCTATAGAAAGTAGAAAGGTGTACGAAACGGGTGACTTGAGGCGTAACACCGTTACCAATGCTGCCGGTTCATCAATTATTAAGTATAACGATCCTAATCAACTTGATAGTGCAGACGATTTTATTTGGTTGCGCTATTCCGATGTATTGCTGATGTATGCCGAAGCTTTAATAGAGCTAAATTCAACTTTTGCACTTGATGATGCATTACTTATCATCAATGATGTAAGAAGAAAGCATGGCGGACCGGTATTACCCCCTCTTACCTATGTTGATCAAGACGATTTGCGTAATAAGTTACGCAAAGAACGAAGAAGGGAACTTGCTTTTGAAGGTCACCGTTGGTACGATCTTAAACGTTGGAATATTTTAGTAAGCGAAATCAAAAATTGTTTAGCCTTCCAATTTGGTAGAGACTTGTCTTTTTACGACTATGTAGACAATCCGTACCCCGATAAAGCCAAATATTTACCTATTCCATTTCAAGAAATTGTTCAAAATGGCAATTTGACACAAAATCAAGGTTATTAGTATAATAATTTATTTTATGATTATAGATTCAAGCAAAGAGCAAAGGAGTTTAAAGAAAGTAACCTTACAGGCCGATTTGGCTGTGGTAGGAGGTGGACTTTCTGGTGTTTGTGCCGCTATTACTGCTGCACGACAAGGTATTAAAGTAGTTTTGTTGCAAGACAGACCTGTTTTAGGCGGTAATGCATCGAGTGAGGTAAGGCTGTGGGTATTAGGAGCTACTTCTCACATGGGTAACAACAATCGTTGGGCACGTGAAGGCGGCGTAATTGATGAATTGTTGGTAGAAAATATGTACCGCAATCCGGAAGGCAATGCGTTAATTTTCGATAGCCTATTACTCGATAAAGTAAAAAGTGAGAAAAATATAGAATTATTACTGAATACTTCTGTATTTCAAGTTAATAAGTCATCGGCAGACAAAATAGCGTCTGTAACAGGGTTTTGTAGTCAAAATTCAACCGAGTATTGTGTTAATGCACCTTTGTTTTGTGACGCTTCGGGCGATGGGATCGTTGGCTTTTTGTCTGGTGCCGCATTCAGAATGGGAGCGGAGTCCAAAAGCGAATTTGGTGAAAAGTTTGCTCCAACAGATGAATATGGCGAGTTGTTAGGCCATTCCCTTTATTTCTATAGCAAGGATACCGGAAAGCCTGTCAATTTTGTACCGCCTTCTTTTGCATTAACCGATATTACGCAAATACCTCGTTATCGTAATTTTAATTCTAAAGAATTTGGGTGTAAGCTTTGGTGGATTGAATATGGAGGACGTTTAGACACGGTACACGATACCGAGGATATTAAGTGGGAATTGTGGAAAGTTGTGTATGGTGTTTGGAATTACATTAAAAATTCAGGCAACTTTCCCGATGCTGCCAATCTTACTTTAGAGTGGGTGGGTACCATACCCGGTAAGCGCGAAAGCCGTCGTTTTGAAGGCGATTACATGATGATTCAGCAAGATATTGTTGAACAAAAAACCTTCGACGATGCTGTTGCTTTTGGCGGTTGGAGCATTGATTTACACCCTGCCGATGGTGTATTTAGCGAAAAACCTGGTTGCAATCAGTGGCATAGTAAAGGGATCTACCAAATACCTTACAGAAGTTTATATAGCAAAAATATTGACAATCTATTTTTGGCCGGCCGTATAATCAGTGTTAGTCACGTGGCTTTTGCTTCTACAAGGGTAATGGCTACTGCGGCTTATGTTGCACAGGCCGTAGGTGTTGCTGCTAAACTTTGCATCCAAGGAAAAATGAATCCCCGCGAAATAG
>JAIXOS010000456.1 GCA_027486695.1 Chitinophagaceae bacterium
TCTCTTAAAGTGAGGTTTTTCCATCCGTCAATTTCTTTAGAATAAGCATTTTGATCTTTATTTTGAGCAAATGAAATCGTTATGGTACACACCATGAAAAAGAATAAACTTTTTATTTTCATAACATTTTAGTTTGTTTTTTGATATTTTTTGCGATTAACTTCTTTATTAAAGGAAAAAACTTAGCGTAATCTCGATTCAATTTGTAAAAATCACTACGTTAGTGCATGTGCGTGCATGTTACTCATTTTTGTCTGACAAAAAAACCACAAAACAAAGCGCAAGAAGTGAGGTTAGCAGCAACGATAACTACTAATTAAGTATGCTCGATAACTGCAAACGACAAAGTGCTTATTGATGTTTAATATTTACGCGGTGGAGGGTTATGGTAGTATCTAACACTGCTTTGCTCCAATCAACAGCTGGTTGCAATATTTTCATGCCGTCTATGTCTTTTTTAAATGCATGGCGATACAACAAAGTAGGTTCATTCTTTCTCCTGAATTCATTAAAAATCAAATTACCCACATAAGTAATCTTGCCTTCTGCTACATTGAAAGGAATGGAAAACCCACTTAAATAATCGTGTTGCTGGTAAACGGAACCCCCATTCAGATACAATCTCAAACTTCCTACACGGTATTTTCCGGCCGGCTTTTCAATGGTAAACAAATAAGTTAATCCACTGTCCAACTCTCCATTATGGCGCATTTTAATGATTTGCTTAGGGGCAAAATGAATGAAAAAACACTTTGGTTTAGTGCGAGTGGAGTCCTTTTTATCTTCACAAATATTTAAAAAATACCCATTGTATCTTGCTTTGGGTTGTAAAAAGGTAACCGAACCAACAATTAAACCATTTTCATTGTTGTCGTTCACAAAAGCGATTGGGTCTTTTGGAATGGCAGAAACCGCACACCCCTGTACAAGGATAACAAGGAAAAAGATGGGAGATAATAAAATAAAATTGTTGAATACTTTAGCCATCAATAGTGTTTTTGAAGACATAAAACTGCTTATTAAACTAATAAAAATTAATACCAATCGAATTTATAAATAATTGGCGTATTGCTCGTTAGTTTATATTGGTTTTATTTAAAAATTATACTACACTTTGGATAATTAAAATAATTTGAAAAAAATAGTAGAAAGTCGTGAACACCAAAGTATTAAACACATTAAACCCGACATGCATGCCGGGCACTTAGCGAACTTTTCGGGTTAGTACCAAACATTTAATTATCGCTCTCATAAAAAACAGCACGTTGTATAGGTACTCACACTTAGAATTTAATTCGATTTTTTTTGGATAAAGTCTACAATAGCACCTATTGCCACACCAAACGCCAAACCCAATGCCATGCTGTGCAATACATAGCCATATTGATAACCGTATGCTGCGCCCAAAGCCACGCCAATTGCCGAACCAATACCGATCCCATTACCTTTGGTCGTTTTTTTATCCTTAGTCATAATCGTAATATTTTGGAAAAAGCCAGATGTGTATATCGGACAAGTATACCATCTCGCAAATATTAATATTAATCTAGTGGGCAATAACAAAAACGGTTGCCCTCTAGATTAATGTAAGCAAGCACGCCAACCAAGTAGTTACGACTTAATAAAAGAACTCTTCCGATACTATTTTGCCCTCTTTAACCTCGTATTTGCACATTTCTACCATATACATTCTGCCCATTCCTTGCATGGTTACGTCCATGCCCATTTCCATAAAAATATACTTGCCAAACACTTTGGGTTCGGTGGTATAGCTTGAATGCATTTCTACAATCATGCTTTGAAATTTTGCGCCTTTTTCTTGAATTGCTGCAATACCGCTTGCGGTTTCGCGTCCACCCTGCATATTGCTTTCGGTGCTAGTGGCCGTTTCGGCATACAATTCTGTTTGTGCAGTGGCAAATTGGCCTTGTAAACATAGCTCATGCAAGCGTGTGGCTACTTCTTGTGTTGTCATAGTTAATGTTTTTTATGGTAATGAAAGTATGAATTTAATGTCTATTTTCCTTTTTTAAAACCAAGCATGTACATTTCATAACAATTTGTTTTCGTTGGCTACCAACATGGCTGATGTATTACCCTTTCTCCAATTGGGTAGCTACCTAGAGGACTTTACATTTTTTTGCATTCATTTTAACATACCCCTTACATTTGTGCCGTATTTGGTTCATTACTTCCACAAAAGCAATGATTAAAAGGGAATTAGGTGTAACCCCTAAACTATCCCCGTAGCTGTAAAAAGCCGGTTATTGGTAGCAATAACCAATCGTTTAATACAAACAACCACTGTGCAATATCGGGAAGGTTTTTAAACGATGCTTTGAGTCAGAAGACCTGCCAATTACAACATCATTCACGGCTTTCGGGTGAAAAGCATGGAATGTAAAAGGCTAGCTGCAGACGGCCATTTATGTTTCTCCGTTTTTTTATTTTCCTGAAAGCTCATTGTTACACTTTTAAAAATGAAACAACAATGGGCAACAAACTAACGCTCCTTTCGGCCTGCTTATTTACGGGCATCACCCTTTTTGCGCAAAAAGACTCCGCAAAAAGCACCCTTTTAGATGAAGTAATTGTAACCGCTAACAAAGTGGAGCAAAAACAGTCGCAAACCGGCAAAGTAGTCACCGTAATTGGTAAAGCACAATTGGAACAAAGTGCCAATAAATCGGTAGCACAAGTACTCAACGAACAAGCAGGCCTTGTTATCAACGGTGCGCTTAACAATACCGGTAGCGTACAAACCTTGTACATGCGTGGGGCAAGCGCCGGTAGAACATTGATATTGATAGATGGTATTCCGGTAAATGAACCCTCTACTATTACCAACGACTACGACCTAAACTTGTTCTCCATCAACGATGTAGAACGCATAGAAATTTGTAAAGGTGCGCAGAGTACGCTGTATGGTAGCGATGCCGTAGCAGGTGTTATCAATATCATTACCGTAAAAAACAACGTCACCAAGCCTTTTGAAGGAAAAGCCACCCTCACTGCCGGTAGTTTTAATACCCACAAAGCCAATGTGCAATTGTATGGCAAGCTGAATAAGTTTACGTATACCGCACGGTATGCTAAACTGACCACCAACGGGTTTGGCAATGCTTATGATAGCACTGGAGCCAACAACTTTGATAAAGACGGGTACAATGGCAATGTGGCCAATGCAACGGTACAATTTGCTGCTAATAAGTACTTAAACTTTAAAGCATTTACCCTATACAGTCAATACAAATCGGATATAGATGCAGGCGTGTTTGCCGATAAAAAAGCATATTTTATTGACAACAATAGTTCTATTAGTGGCGCAGGATTCCACTTTAAAAAAGATGTGGTCACTTTAGTAGGCAATTACCAATACACGAAACTCAATCGCTTGTACGATGACAACTATTCTGCGGGTGCCGCTTTGTTTGCATTAAACAAATACCATGCTATCAGTCAGTTTGCGGAGTTGTATACCAATGTACAACTTGGAGCCGGTTTTACCTTACTAAGTGGTGCCGATTACAGATATGGCAGTTACCATAACGCTTATAATAGTGTGTCCGTTTTTGGTCCATATAACAGCGATTTTACCGACACTTCGGTAAGTCAAACAAGCATGTATGCATCGTTGAGCTTTATAGATGCCAACAAACATTTTTCGGTTGAACTCGGTGGTCGATTGAACACACACAGTCGCTACAATTTCAACTATACGTACACGTTTAACCCGGCGTATAATTTTAACGATCATTGGCGCATTTTTGGTAGCATCGCTACCGGATTTAAAGCCCCCGGCTTGTATCAACTTAGCTTAAACCCACAATTGTTACCGGAAGAGTCCATAAATTACGAGGCCGGTGTTCAATTTCAACACAAGCAGGTACAGACACGCTTGGTGTACTTTAACCGAAAAACCGACAATGGTATAGACTACAATTACATAACGTATAATTTCTTCAATTACGTTAAACAACAAGTAAACGGTTTGGAATACGAACTCACGGTAAAACCTGTTGAACAACTGAGCATTTCGGGCAATTATTCGCTATTAATAGGGGAAGAAACCTCACAAAACCGTGTAACCAATAAAGATACTGTTACTTACGATTACTTGCTGCGCAGACCTAAGCATGTGGCCAATTTAACTGTGGGTGTTCAACCTTTAAAAGCGCTGCAAATAAGTTGCACGGCTAAATATGTAAGCGCTAGAAAAGATGTGGGCGGCTATGCCAAAGCCGATGTAGGTTTAGCAAGTTATTGGATAGCAGGCGCTAATGTAAGCTACGAATTGAACGAGCAAATAAAATTTTTTGCCGATGTGCAAAATGCTACGAATGCGCGTTTTTTTGATGTTCGTGGTTACAACGCAATTCCTAGAATGTTGAATGCTGGAATTACTGTTCGTTGGTAATAAAAATTTAACTATATAATGGACATGCAAATGGTAAGCGTTGTAGCGCTATAAACTACAACGCTTACTTGCATTTTACTGTCCATACAATGTAAGTAAGCGTAGCAATAAAGTATTCCAGAAATGCATAAAACAATAACTGTTTATATTCCCTTGCAGCGGGCAATGCCGCTCTTGGCTTTTTGGTCTAGAGAGTTTTTGTATTCGTGTCCTTTCATTTGCAAGCATTTTTCGTAATACACTATGGCCAATTGCTTTTTTCCTTGCTTTTCCAAAATGTTTCCGGTTTGCAGCGCAGCTCTAGCCGCATAATAGGCCGGCTTACCTGTACCAAGTGCTATTGCTATTTCATAGGTTTTGATGGCTTTATCGTATTGCTTTAAATCGTCGTAAATCCGCGCCACACGGTAGGTATATTCTAATTTTTCCTCTTCTTTGGCAAAAGAAGTGGCCGACGTGCCTGCTAGCACCTTTAGCGCTTCTTGATCGTATCCGCCGTCGTTCAACATTCTTGCCTTTAAAAGCACCACATTGGGCCAATAGTTGTTTTGCACATCTTTCAGTGCTTGCTTGTCGGCATCGCTTGTAGCCACACCCCGAGTACGTATTTGCTCCCGTACGGCGGTGGCAGCAGCAATATTTCCCTTTAAATAATAGCACCAACTTAGTTTTAGCAAGGCATCTTTCATGTAGAAACTGCCTTTGAATTCTTTCACAAATTTCTCAAAATGCCCTATTGCTTCTTCTAATTCTAGGTGAAACAAACAAGCTATACCGGCTTCGTATTCCCATACGGGCGTATATAAATAATCAGTCGATTTGTTTCTATTGGCAATCAATGTTCTTGCTGCATCGGGTTGTTTGTTGTTTAAACTCAAATTAACAGCCATATAAGTAAGCAAGTGGTGATTCACAAAATCGAGCGATTCGCTTTTGATAAAGGCCAAAGCTTCATCTTTTTTGTTTTCTATATAAAAAAGCAGATAGGTGTACATAAATACCGCTTCTTGGTGGTGTAGTTTGGCCCAAGCATCGTTGCTGCTTAAGAAATGTTTTACTTGTTGCATGCCTTGCGTTAGCGATCCTTGCATACCCAAAATGCCCGCCAAAAATGTGTAGCCTTCGGGGATAGTGCTAACCACCGCTTGCAAACTGCCATCCATTAAATTGTTGAGCACAAAATCGGGATGTTGCTTTTTGTTTTCTTTGATGTATTGAAACGATTTGCGAAATGCCCATCCGGCACTCCAATTTTCGTTGAATTTAATGGCAATTGCCGCTTTGTGAAAGTGGGCTTGTGCCAAACAATATCGGTAAAAAGGGGAGGTGGTAGGCCCTTCCTGCAATAGGGCTATGCGACTGCCGATTACCGACTTGCGCTGTTGGTAAACTACGGCGTCTTCATTAAAAAACAATACCAAAAAATCAATATAACTTTCTAAATAAACGGGAATGAGGTTATTGGGATTTTGCTGCTTGGCTTTGTCGAGCAATTGCTGTCCTTGCACCAATTTGAGTTCTAAAATATTGTTGTATGCTAGCTGACAGGTACGGTTAAAATCGAACACTTTTTGGGCCGACACGCTACTGACTGCCAAACCAATCACCAACAACCCAATGAGATACTTTTTCATAACTGCCCGAAAATACAGAAGGGTACTCGATTTGAGTACCCTTCTGCAAAATATTGTGAAATAGGAATTATACTTCAACGCTATCGCTCAAATCGCTGTCTACTAAAATACGACCGCAGTTTTCGCACACAATTACTTTTTTGTGCAATCTAATTTCGCTTTGACGTTGTGGTGGTATGGCATTGAAGCAACCGCCGCAAGCATCGCGCTCAACGGGCACTACGCTTAATCCGTTGCGGTAATTTTTACGAATACGATCGTAGCTATACAACAAGCGGTTGTCAATAGAAGCCCTAGCAACTGCGGATGATTCTACAAATTGTTTTTCTTCGATAGCAGTTTCGGCAATAATTTTTTCTAGTTCGCTTTTTTTATGATTCAACACACCTTCTTTGGTGGCAATCAATTTTTTAGAAGCATCTAAAGATTTGGCTTTTTCGGCCAATTCTTCGTTAGCATCTTTGATGTGCTTTTCGCACAGTTTGTTTTCCAACTGCAACATTTCAATTTCCTTATTCAAGGCTTCAAACTCGCGACTGTTTTTCACATTTTCGCTTTGTTTTTCGTATTTCTTCAAGGTTAATTCGCCTTCTTTGATTGCTTCTTTTTTGCTTTCAATAAATTCGGCAATACCGTTGATTTCTTCTTCAATACGGGTACGACGGCTGTGCAAACCGGCAATTTCGTCTTCTAAATCGCTTACTTCAATTGGCAATTCGCCGCGCAAAATGGCTATTTGGTCTAATTTGGTATCAATTTTTTGAAGCTTAATTAAGCCTACTAATTTTTCTTCAACAGAATAATCTTTAACTGCTGCCATGATATATATTGATTTGAATTTATAATTTGTTACCTGCAACTACCGCTTTGAACACCAAACCTTACTTTTTATTTATACAAAATATTGTATTGGGTTGGTATTGGTTAAGCTTTTGAGAACGGCAAAAGTAGTAAATTTGGTTCGTAAAAAATCAATTATTATATCGGGGGTAAATTGTTCGCTTTCCCAATGTCCAATATCGGCAATGACGATGCGACTATTGGCATCAAAAAACTCGTGGTATTTAACATCGGCTGTTACCAAAAATTGTGCTTCGTGTGCAATGGCCTTGCTAATTAAAAAGCTGCCGGCACCACCACAAACAGCAACGGTGCGTACTTTTTTGTGCAACAAAGGGGTATGGCGCACAACCGATAGTCCGAAAACCTGCTTTAGTAACTGTAAAAAGTCTGTTTCTGTTAGTGCGTTGGGCAATTGGCCAATCATACCGCTACCTACTTGTTGGTGGGCATTGTTGAGGGTTACCAATTCGTAGGCTACTTCTTCGTAAGGATGTGCTTTTTTTAGCGCCGTTAATACAGATTGCTGTAAATGTACCGGTAGCAGTACTTCTAATTTGGTTTCCTGCTCAGTGTGTCGTTCGTTGTGTTTACCTACAAAAGGGTTGCTACCAAGCTCGGCCTTGAAGGTGCCTTGACCAGCAACGGCAAAGCTACAGTTGCTGTATGCGCCTATATGTCCGGCACCGGCTTCAAACAATGCCTCTTGCACTTGCAATAAATGGGCTGATGGCACGTAGGTACTTAATTTGGCAAGTAGTTGGTTTTTAGGAACTAGTATTTGCAATTGGGTAAGTCCTAATTTATGGGCTATTTGTTGGTTAACGCCATGGGCTACGTTGTCTAAATTGGTATGGATGGCATAAATGGCCACTTCATTTTGGATAGCTGCAATGACGGTTTTTTCGATGTAATTTTTACCCGTTAACTTTTTCAGTCCGCCAAAAATAATCGGATGGTGCGCCACCACCAAGTTGCATCCTTTTGCTACCGCTTCGGCAATAACTGCTTCAGTTACATCTAAGGTGCACAAGACACCTTTGCAAGGCGCTGCGGCTTGCCCCACCAATAACCCACAGTTATCGTACGATTCCTGGTAAGCAGGCGGAGCTAACACATCTAAACTGGCAATTACTTGTTGAATAGTCATCATACGGTACAAAATTTATCCTATTGCCTCAATGCGTTAGGGATTGAAGCGGTTACCCCACAGCCAACAATCCCGCAGGGTTGGTGGCGAGGAGTAAAAGCGAAAAGCCCGCCCCGAAGGGGAACGCCCTAATACATGAAGAATGGTTTTGCAAATCTTATGATTTTGATTGAACAAAAGCCCGCTATTTTTGCCACATGTTACAAACAACTTTTGTAAATATCAACGGACACTTGACCAGGGAAAACAAGGCACACATTGGTATCAACAACCGTTCGTTTAGGTATGGCGACGGTTTTTTTGAAACCATTAAAATGGTCAACGGTCGTATTTTGATGGCTCCGTACCATTTTGATCGAATGTTTGACAGCTTGGATACACTACAATTTGAGGTGCCCAACTTTTTTATTCCAGCTTATGTAAAACAACATATTCATGCAGTTGCGGCTGCCAATCACCACGAAGCATTGGCAAGAATTAGGGTAACTATTTATCGTGGAAATGGTGGATTGTACGACCCGGAAAACCATTTTCCGAACATGCTGATACAAAGTTGGCCACTGAATAGCAGCAACAACCAACTAAACGAAAATGGGTTGGTAATAGATGTATGTACCACGGTTAAAAAAAGCTGCGACGATTACTCGCATGTAAAAAGCAACAATTATTTAGGCTATGCAATGGCTGCTATGTGGGCAAAAAACAATCGGTTGAACGATGCTATAGTTCTCAACCATTGGAACAGAATAGCCGATGCTACGATTGCCAATGTGTTTGTGGTAAAAAAAGGTGTGGTAACCACGCCGCCGCTGAGCGAAGGAGGCATCAACGGCAATTTACGCCGGCACTTACTTTCCGAAATGCGTGCAGCCAATTTACCGGTGCAAGAAGTACCCATAACAACCGAGCATTTGCATGGGGCAGATGAAGTGTTTTTAACCAATGCTATTTATGGAATCCGTTGGGTAAAACAAATCGGCAATACCAACTACCACAGTCGCGCCGTTGCGGCTCAATTATACAAGCGCTTTGTGCAACCTTTATGGTTATCGGCTTAAAGTAACCTACAAACGCCCCAAACCACACACACAACAATTTGTATATCGCTTTGTTACAATTGCGAAACAAACTAGAACAAATGAAGCCATTGGTAAATATTGTGTGGCTACGACGCGACCTACGACTGACAGATAATGCCGCTATGTACTTTGCCTTAAAAAGCAATAGGCCGGTGGTACCCATATTCATTTTCGATACCCATATTTTAGACAAATTGACCGACAAAACGGATAAACGGGTGCTGTTTATTCATCAAGCATTGCAAGAGCTACAATTGCAACTGACGCAGCTAGGCAGCAGCTTACACGTATTGTACACCACTCCTTTACAAGCCTTTGAGCAACTGACGCAACTATATTCCATAGAACAGGTATTTACCAACCACGATTACGAACAGTATGGGATGGACCGAGATGCGCAAATTGGCAACTATCTCCAACAGCAAGGCATTGGTTTTAGCACCTACAAAGACATTGTATTATTGGAAAAAGAAGAAGTGCTAAAAGATGACGGGGGGCCCTACACCGTTTTTACACCTTACAGCAAAAAATGGCGTTTGCATCTAACCAATTTTCATGTGAAAGCCTATCCTACGGAGCGATATTTTGCCAATTGGCACCAACAACCACCTTTGCCAATTCCGGAATTGGAGCAGATGGGTTTTCAGAACGATGCGTCTGTTACTTTTCCAACAACCGCGGTAGCCGATACCATTTTACAGCAATACGACCAACAACGCGATTATCCTTCAGTGAATGGCACTTCGTTATTAGGCATTCATTTGCGTTTTGGCACCATCAGCATACGGGCTTTGGCACAAAAGGCGATGAAGCTGAACCAAACCTTTTTAAACGAACTTATTTGGCGCGATTTTTATCACCAAATACTATGGCATTTTCCGCATGTGCGTGCAGGCAAAGCGTTCAAACAGGTTTACGACTCCATACAATGGCGAAACAATGAACAAGAATTTGCTTTGTGGTGTGCAGGCAAAACCGGCTATCCGATTGTAGATGCAGGCATGCGCCAACTGAACACTACGGGCTACATGCACAACCGAGTACGAATGATTGTGGCGTCGTTTTTGACCAAACACTTATTGATAGATTGGCGTTGGGGCGAAGCTTATTTTGCCCAAAAACTTTTGGATTTTGACTTTGCAGCCAACAATGGCGGTTGGCAGTGGGCAGCAGGCTGTGGCTGTGATGCTGCTCCCTATTTTCGGGTATTTAATCCAACACTTCAAACTGAAAAATTTGACCCACAACTGCGCTATATACGCAAGTGGGTACCTGAACTGAACAGCTTTGATTATCCTAAGCCAATGGTAGTCCACGAAATGGCTAGAAAAAGGGCATTGGAAACATATGGAGCCACCTTAAAACCCTAATTTACTTAATTGGTAAAATCAGCAGAAATACGTACTAATTTGCTATTTCCCTTATTGCAGCCCTTAGAAAAATGTTTGTGGGTACACTATGCATAATGGCCACTTCTTCTAACAGCGTGGTTTCGTTATCTAAAAATCGAAACAACGTTTGTATAGATTGCTTGGCTAAAATATCGGAAAAAATAGCTTTTCCTTCAAGACGGTTATGCCACAATACTTGCAGCAACACGGCATCGTACAACGCAAATCTTTTTTGAAAAAAACCGGGTGCCACTACCGGAGGCAGATGGTTTACTAGCAATTGTACAATTGCCTCGCTGTGTTTCTGAATAAATTGAAATGTAAATCCACTACTTGCCTTCGTTTGTCCGCCTGCTGTTCCTAAATGAATTAAGTTGTTGTTGGCCGGTGCAAATACACGATTGGTCATCGGAATTACTCCAATTTCGGTTTCCTCTATTTGATATTCATTCACTCCTCTGTTTTGCAAATACTGCTGTAGCAAGGTATCGTACGCATTTGGAGAAAGCGGCTGCCGATTGAAGAAGGTATATTCTACCAAGGCTTTGTTGTTGGCCATCGGCAATAGGTATACGAAAGCGGTTCCTACATTTTGCGGCACATCAAAATCCATAAAAACAGCTGTAGACACATCAAAAGCGGGTTGGCTAGTGGTAATAACCCAACCTTTAAAATGCTGAACAAGCGGATACAGTTGTTTGGGTTGTTTGGCTAATGAACTGAGGTTAAAAGAGGGAATGCTGTTGAACACATAATTGGCGGTATAGCATACATCTGCCACTTTTACTTCGGCACCTTGGCTATTGGAACAAATGTTTTGTACCTGCGCCTGAAGGGCGCACACTACAGCCTTAGATTGAAGAACAACAGCAAAAGCATGTGCATAAAAATCCGCCCCCCTTATCATTTTGTAGGTATAAGGAGCAGTAAGAAAAAGTTGCTTGCCGCTATTGCCGGTAAATTGTAATTGCTGCCACCGGTGATGAACGATTGGCTCAAAAA
>JAIXOS010000157.1 GCA_027486695.1 Chitinophagaceae bacterium
AAGCCTTGTTCGTTGGTGGCAAGGCTATTTGACCACTCTATAATTTTAGAAACAAGATTAATAATTTGCCTACTATCTTAATTTATTGGATTCTTCTTAGTCCTTTATTGATTGTTGTTATTTTACTTATTTATAGCAAAATACATAACAACAAATCTCTAAAAGCAACTAATAACTTTCTTTTAAAAATTAAAGAAAAAAATTATACCAAACTAAGAAAAATTAAACTTCAATTTTGGGAGACAAGTGGTTATAGAAGTTACATATCTCCAAATAATGACTGTGATTTATATTTAATGGAGGATTCTATAGTTTTAGTAAGAAGACAAGTTTTTATTGTTACTGTGCATTTTAGACCAATTATCATAACAGCTAATGTTTTTGATTTGACAAAAGAATTCCGTGACTTATATGTTTGTAGACCATCTAAAATATACTTTAAGGAAGTAATTACAAATGAAATTGAGATATTAATTCCAAGTTCAATCGGCAAACATTATCGCATTGAAATAACTTTAAAACGATTGACAAAGGAGCAAAAAAATTATTTGAATTATATAAAAAATTGGCAACTGTAACTAAACTAAAAAGTGTGTCAATACAGAAAAGCCCTGCCACCAACATGAGGTTTGGCAATAGTGGGGGGCGACAAAACTCGTATTTCAACTTTAGGAACTTTCCTGAATTTCAGTTCCAGCTCGACAGAACTAAACCGAACAGCAGGAATTTTAACTCAACTTTTTTATCATCATTCAACGGCAGACGGCCAAGCGTGACACAACTCAAAGCCCCACCATCGCCAAGCCTTGTTCGTTAGCTGCCATTAGACAAACCTTATTCATGGTTGACAAATCATATTTACAAAACCCAAGTTATTCAGCGCTACTTAGCCTTGACAATGGAATGTCAACTGGTTCAGGTTTTTGTTTTAATAATGACAATGACATTTATCTTGTTACAGCAAAACATGTTTTGTTTACAAAAGAAAACACAATGCGCTGCCAAGTGCTAAATGCAACATTTCAAAATTTAAAAGGTGGGCAGCAGAATGCTGAGATTTGGGAAATTGATATAGCCACTGCAAAATTGCATTATAGTCCAAATGCAGATATCGCATTAATTATCATTGGCAAAAAAAACGGTAATAATATTGAATTTTCTGCTTGCGTTACAAAAGTCCAGGCAGGAAATTTCGATTTACTGCAGCTTGAAATCACAAAAAGTCGAAGACTGGAAGAAATAGGAGTAGTAAATACTGTATATCTAATGGGATATCCAACCTCATTGCTTTTTTCAGAAATAAGTGCTTCAATACCTTTGTTTCGAAAAGGAATAATTGCTGGATTTGACATTCAAAATAATGTATTCGTTGTCGATTGTCCAGCATATTACGGTAACAGTGGAAGTCCTATTCTTGAAGAATGTGAAGATGGGCAATTTCGTTTTTGTGGTGTGGCTTCAAGATATATACCTTTTGTTGTTGAATGGCGAAACCCGAGAGAGCCGTCTATTTCAAATACAGAATATTTCAATTCAGGTTATTCTATTTGTACACCTGTAGATGAGCTAACTAAATTGATTGAATTAAGTAAACAGGGATAGTAATATTTCCTGAACTTTATACCTACAAAATATCGAAATGATTATCAGTTCAAATAAAAACCCAAGGATTAACAGCAACATCAATCCTTGGATTAACAGTAACATTAATCCAAGGATTAACAGCAACATCAATCCAATAATTAACAGTAACATTAATCCAAGGATTAACAGTAACATCAATCCAAGGATTAACAGCAATATCAATCCAAGAATTAATAGTAATATCAATCCAAATATTAATTATAATTTTTCAGGGCTTATAATATTTGATATGAATTTGACACCTGTAGAATTTATAGTTAATGTCTCTCCAAATATTATTCAGATATTCGATTTCACACTTGCTAACACCAAATTTGGAGTTGCACATTCGATGAAAGGTTATGTAATTTTTAACCTGACTAATGAATTTATTGGACATTTTGAAAGCGATTCTCAAAGTGGATATAACGAATTTGATTCTATGAATGATTGGACAAGATTTATTAAATAAACGGCAGCTAACATGAGGTTTGGCAATAGTGGGGGGCGACAAAACTCGTATTGCAACTTTGGGAACTTTATTGTACTTCGGTTCCAGCTCGACAGAACTCAACCGAACAGTAGGAATTTAAATTCAACTTTTATATCATCATTCAACTGGCGACAGCCTAGCGTGACCCTACTCAAAGCCCCACCATCGCCAAGCCTTGTTCGTTAGCTGCCATTTCATGAGACACCTTGTAAATATCCTTCTTTACGTCGTTCTTACTTCTTCTGCATTTGGCCAGAGAGATACTATTAAGCTTTACTACCCCACAGGTGAACTTCGTCTGCTAAGGGTGTTCAACAGTATTTGTAATTGCGATAAGATAACAGAATACTTTCCTACGGGCAAGATACAAGCCATAAGTAGCTATTTAAATAATGGATTGAATAGTGAAATTAATGGAGAGAGTATACGGTACCATGAAAACGGGAAAGAGTTTATGTATCACTATTACAAGAACGGCGTATTGGATGGGAGAACATACTTTCAGTTTGAAAACGGAAAATTAGCATCGGAAAGCTTTTATGAGAATAAGTTTAAGACAGGAACTTGGAAATACTATTCTCAAGACGGCATTTTGTATAAGGAAGAGGTTTATGAAACTAATAAAACTCCTTGGGATAGCAAATTAGACTATAAGCTTGAAAAAAATTATGTAAAAGGTAAACTAGCCTATATTGTTAATTTTAAAGCAGCAAAACAGTCAAAACTTACTATTATTGATAAACATGCTTATAATGAATTAATGTCGAGAGAACCACCTTTAGGACAAAAACTGTTTAGCACCCATTGTGCTTCGTGTCACGCTCCAAGTATGGACCTTGTTGGACCTAAACTTAAAGGGGTAACAAATAATAGGACAATAGAATGGCTTTATAAAATGATTGCTAATGGTGACGCTCTTAAAAAGAACGGAGATAAAACAGCAAAGAGCTTATACTATTTGTATCATAACATACCACATCCTAATTTTGAAGAACTCACTAAGACAGAGATTAAGCAAATTATTGAGTTCATTAAAATGATGAAGTGACGATATGCGGAGAGAGAAACGGCAGCTAACACGAGGTTTGGCAATAGTGGGGGGCGACAAAACTCGTATTTCAACTTTAGGAACTTTATTCTACTTCAGTTCCAGCTCGACAGAACGCAACCGAACAGCAGGAATTAATATTCAACTTTTATAACATCATTCATCGGGCGACGGCCAAGCGTGACGCAACTCAAAGCCCCACCATCGCCAAGCCTTGTTCGTTATGTGCAAATAAAACTAGACTGTAACTAAAAACTATTTAAACCATAAAAATGACCACTTACCTTAATTTATTTCTACTCTTAGTAATGGCTGTAAGTTTTATGTTTATAGGACTGAAAGTTTTAATTAATAAAAAACCTTTAATTGTAAACTCCAGATGGTTTTTGATACTTATTCTTGTTGGCTTCATCCCTCAAATGATTAATGTTTTACCTCTCTTTGAGAAACAACCAATTCTTGTTTTATTTATATCCTTGATACAGGCTTTGTTATTCGGATTTTTCTTTTATACAATAAAAGGTGTGACTCTTTACGGTATTGACACCGATGATTTTCAACATAAGTTTATAGTTAATTTAAGATCTATGGGACTTGAATTTGAGCAAAGCATATCGACAATTGAAATTAAAAATCCTAAATTGACCATGTTATTTAGCATTCAGCAATGGTTGGGAACTGGTCAAATAAGACTGAAAAAAAATTCTGACAAGCAACTATTTAACAAGATAATTTCAGAATCAAATTGTAAGGAA
>JAIXOS010000199.1 GCA_027486695.1 Chitinophagaceae bacterium
ATGCCATCTGTGCCATTACTCATACCATCGCTTATGCCTATGGTATTAAAAATTAAACCTACCAAATCATTTTTCCAAACACCTTCTTTCACCACTTTTGCTAGGTCGTTCAAGTGCATATTGCAAGTGTTTCCATCGTATCCCATACTTGCAATACCGACTTGCGCCTTTTTCATATCCTCATCCGTTAAGCCAATACCATATAGCATAGCTTGTGCTGCCGGTTGTGTTTCGTCTTGTGTGAGGGTTTTGCTGTATTTGTTTAATTCTGTTGGCATAAATATTGAAGTTTTATTATTTAATTAATCGTTAGTTACCAAGTTTGCATATTGTGTTTGAATGATACTTCCTAGTGTATCGGGAAATGGTTTTTTAAAGGGTATTGTGTTAAACGAGGCCATTCCTACAATTTCAGCGGCTGTACCACATAAAAAAGCACCGTCGGCTGCTTGCATTTGCTCGGGCGTAAAATTACCTTCCACTACTTGAATATTGAGTTGTTGACATAATTGAAGCACCGTAGCCCTCGTTATTCCCGGAAGAATGTTGCCCAATTGCGGTGTATACAAAATGTCATTTTGTTCAAAAAAAATGTTGGCGCTTGATGCTTCTGCAATGTAACCATGTATGTCGGTCAAAATTGCTTCGTCAAAGCCTTTTGCTTTGGCTTCTTGACTAGCTAAAATGGAATTCACATAATGTCCGCCTGCTTTGGCTTGAATGTGAAATGCTTTTGGATTGGGGCGTTGAAAAGAAGATGTTACCACATTGAGCAATTGATTGCCCAAGAAAGGAGCCATTTGCCAAGCCTGAATTACAATATAAGATTGACTATTTTTAGAAAAACTCATATTAGCGGGTGCATATACCATTGGTCTGATATAGGCATTTTGCAATTGGTTTTGTTCTAAAACTTGGTAGGTAGCAGTTTCGAGGGCTTCAATATCCCAAGTAAAAGGCATGTTGAGTGCTAGAGCAGAGGCTTGTAAGCGTAAATAGTGTTCCTTAGCCTTAAAAATCTTCGTTTTCCCTTGCTTGCTTGCATAACTACGTATACCCTCAAAAACACTTAAGCCGTAATGCATAGATTGACTATACAAATCGATTGTAGCATCGGCAGCTTTTACAAACTGACCGTTGTGATAAATGATGGTATTGGCGTTGTAATACATGTTTTAATGATTTATATGCAGTTAAAAATGGTTTTTACGTAGTTACAAATGTTACTGCCTAAACATGAGCGCTTTTGAATTTGTCAGGTATAGGTAGTAGGTATAAAACAAAACAACCCGCCTTGGTATGAGGCGGGTTGTTGTAAGTATCGTAACTAACGTAACGTTTACAAATGGTTTCCACCTCCACACAGCTGGTTGACAGCCAACAGAATGACAACGACATTCAGGATGGTTACTGAAGAAGTGGTTATGGGGTTGGTATTGCTAATAGACATGTAAAGTGGAATTACTTCGTAAAAGTAATGGCCTCTTTTTAAACTACAAAGAACTTTTTTGCTTTAGAATCTAAAAACTAAGGTTAAATAACCGTCGATTTTCGCAATTCAATATTTTCATGGTTTACATCCCCCGAAATTTTATTACCTACATATTCTGTTATTAAATCGCCAAGGGTAGAGGTAAAGTAAAAATTAATTGGGTCTATATCTTTGGTCACAAACTTATTATTCAATGTCCATGCTACGGCTTCTCTAATTTTATTGGCTTCTTCGTGCAAACCAAAATAATCAAGCATCAGGGCTGCTGAAAGAATGGAACCAATAGGATTGGCAATATCCTTTCCGGCAGCTTGCGGATAAGAGCCGTGAATAGGTTCAAACAAAGCGGTGATATTACCTACAGATGCGGACGGTACTAGGCCAAGCGTGCCATTGAAAATACTGGCTTCAAAACTTAAAATATCGCCAAACATGTTGTCCGTAAGAATCACATCAAATTGCTGAGGGTTTTGAATCAACTGCATCGACGCATTGTCGGCGTATAAATAGTTAACTTGTACATCTGCATACTGATGCGCTAACTTCTGTACAGTTTTGCGCCACAAACGAGATGTTTCGAGTACATTGGCTTTATCGACTAAAGTGAGTTTGTTTCGCCTTTTTCTAGCGTGCTTAAAAGCTAGGTGAGCAATACGTTCTATTTCTTCTGTATTGTAAGTACATTCGTCAGATGCCGTAAGACCGTCGGCGCTAGTGTGTTTATTGCCGAAATAAATGCCCGATGTCAATTCTCTAAAAATGACAAAATCAACATCTTTTATTTTACTCTCTTTCAGCGGAGATAGATGCATTAAAGATGGGTAAATAGTAATAGGACGGATATTGCCGTATAGCTGCAATACTTTTCTTATTTTAAGCAAGCCTTGTTCGGGTCTAACGGTAGCATAAGGGTCGTTGTCGTATTTGGGATCACCAATAGCACCAAACAGAATGGCATCGCTTTCTAAAGCTAATTCAACAGTTTCGTCGGGTAGCGGCTCGCCGGTTTTTTCAATAGCAACCGCACCCATTAAACCATATTTAAACACAAACTCATGGCCATAAATGTCCGCAATGGCATTCAATACTTTGATGGCTTGTTGTGTTACTTCCGGACCTATGCCATCGCCGAGTATTACTGCAATATTTTTCTTCATGTATGTGTTTTTCTTGGTACTTCAGCGGGTAGTCAATTAAGCGTTTGTGGTAGCAAAAATTTCTGCCATTTGGTGCAAATCTTCGTCTACTACCTCTTTTTTTGAATCGGCAATTCCTAAGAAAGCAGTATACAATGCGTCAATTTCGTTTCTATTAAATTGATAACCTAATTTGTGTAGTCTAAATGCCAATGCACTTCGGCCACTGCGTGCGGTGAGTACAATTTTAGAGGTATCTGCTCCAACATCTACGGGGTCAATGATTTCGTAGGTGATGGCACTTTTAAGAAAGCCATCTTGGTGTATGCCTGACGAATGCGAGAAAGCATTAGCGCCAACAATCGCTTTATTAGGCTGAACCTGCATGCGCATGGTATCGCTAACGCGTCTGCTCAATGGGTTCAGTAGTTTGCTGTTTACATTGGTATATAAACCTAGGGTTTTGTGTTGTTGTAACACCATTACCACTTCTTCCAAAGCAGTGTTGCCCGCACGCTCACCCAATCCGTTAATAGTACATTCTATTTGTCGAGCGCCATTCATAACACCGGCAATGGAATTAGCTGTTGCCAAACCCAAATCGTTGTGGCAATGGCAACTCAAAATTGCCTTGTCAATATTCGCAACATTGTTTCTTAAAAAGGCTATTTTTTCACCATATTGATGGGGCAAACAATAACCCGTAGTGTCAGGAATATTAACAACGGTAGCACCTGCTTTGATTACAGCTTCTACCACAGTAGCCAAATATTCATTATCGGTTCTACCGGCGTCTTCGGCATAAAATTCTACATCGTCAACAAAATTTTTGGCCCACTTAACGCATTGGATGGCCCTTTGTAAAATTTCTTCGCGAGTAGAGTTGAATTTCCCTTTGATGTGATAGTCGGAAGTGCCGATACCGGTGTGGATACGGGGTTTTTTGGCAAATTTGAGGGCAGCTGCAGCTACTTCAATATCTTTTTGAACAGCCCTAGAGAGGCCACAAACAGTTGCATTGGTAATGATTTTGGAAATTTCGGTAACACTTTCAAAATCACCGGGGCTCGATATAGGAAATCCTGCCTCAATAATGTCTACTCCAAGTTCTTGCAAGGCAAGTGCTAACTCAATTTTTTCTTTTGTAACCAATTTGCATCCTGGAACCTGTTCTCCATCTCTTAAGGTGGTATCAAATATTTGAACTTGTTGTTGTGGCATAGCCGATATTTTGAACTTTTTGAAAGGTTGATGAATATTTAAATTATTTTCAAGCAGTTTTTTGATGCCTTGGCTATAGCATTTGGGCCATCAAAACCGCAAGTAACAAACAAACATAGCCTAATATTGCTTATTTTTTTGACGAAAATAAGGTTGTTTTTACATCGCATAATAATTGTAAAATGGGCTGAAATCCTTATCAGGTAAGGGTTTCGGTTAAAATAAAATACAATGCCCAACCGTAGTACCGACAGTTTGTTTCAATTGATAAAATCGCTGGAAAAAGGCGAAAAACGCAATTTTAAGTTGTATGTACAACGCAATAACAGCAACGATGATTTGAAAACAGTACAATTGTTTGATGCGTTGGATAAGATGGCTGAATACGACGAAGCAGTTTTGTTAAAGAAAAATAAGAGTATCACCAAACAACAATTGAGCAATATTAAGGCCAACTTGTACAAGCAATTGCTCAGTAGTTTGCGTTTGTTAAAAGATGAGGAAAATATAGATATCTATCTGAACGAACAGATGGATTTTGCCAAAATATTATACAATAAGGGCTTGTATTTGCAGAGTTTGAAATTGTTGGACAAAATTAAAGAAGTAGCACGTTTGCACAACCAAGCTACATTTCAATTGCAAGCTATCGTATTTGAGAAAAAAATTGAAGCCTTACATATTACTAGAAGCATTGCCAATAGGTCGGGGGTGCTAAGTAAAGAGAGTGATGCCATTAACAAACACATTTTTTTGACTGGCAAACTCTCCAATTTGTCTTTGGAGTTGTATGGATGGTATATACAACATGGACATGCCCGCGATGCCAAAGATGTACAAGCAATACGTACCTTTTTCAATGCCAACATGCCTGAACACCATTTGGAAGATATGGGTTTTTACGAAAAAATGTACCTCTATCAGTCGTTCTGTTGGTATGGATTTATTTTGCAAGACTTGCTTATGTATTACCGCTATACCCAAAAATGGGTAGATTTATTTGAGGAAAATGCTATCATGAAAACCATCGAAACCGGTCAGTACATTCGTGGTATGCATAACCTGATGGGGGCGCATTTTAATCTGAATAATGCCGATAAGTTTTCGCAAGTGTTGGCACATTTCGAGCTTTTTGCACAAACACCGGTTGCACTGAACACAGCAAATGCCAAAATTCAGGTTTTTGTATACTTACACCTCGCCAAGTTAAACAAACATTTTTTAGAAGGAACTTTTACGGAAGGGGTTCAATTAGTACCGCACATTAACCAGCAATTAGAAGAGTACAAAATGCACCTAGACAGGCATAGGGTATTGGTATTTTATTATAAAATAGCTTGCTTGTATTTTGGTAGTGGTAATAATGATGCAACAATTGATTACTTAAATAAAATTATTCATTTAAAGGTGGATTTACGCACCGATTTGCAATGCTACGCTCGCTTGTTGCATTTGATAGCCCATTTTGAGTTGGGCAACGATGCGTTACTCGAATACTTGATGAAGTCGGTTTATCGATTTATGGCTAAAATGAATAATTTAAGCATCGTGGAAGAGGAAGTGTTCCGGTTTATTCGAAAATCATTTTCTCTTTCTTCCGATAAAATCATTCCCGCTTTTCAAAGATTGAAAGATAAATTGGAGCGCTTACAAGGAAATCCGCTCGAAACCCGTTCTTTCATGTATTTAGATATCGTAGGGTGGTTAGAAAGCAAAATTGAAAATGTTCCCGTACAAGAAGTGCGTAGAAGAAAATTTTTAGAAGGTCGAAAAAACCAATGCCGATAAATTTCACAAAACTTTCCATTTTTTGTTTTCATCATCTACCCTTACCTTTGCCGCCTTAGAAAATTTGGAATAGTGTATTCTATCGTTTTTAAAATACAGTATTTGTAAGTTTTATTCGCGATTTGTCGTGTTCTTTTAAATGTACACGCATTTTATTCAGCAAAAATTGCAATTTTAGATATGGCCATCAAAAGAGACAACCGTCCCAAATCAACATTCTCACAAATTACAATTGGCTTGGCTTCGCCCGATAGCATTTTAGAGAAAAGCTTTGGCGAGGTATTGAAGCCCGAAACCATTAATTACCGTACCTACAAACCTGAAAGAGATGGTTTGTTTTGCGAAAGAATTTTTGGACCAGTAAAAGACTTTGAATGTGCTTGCGGAAAGTACAAACGTATCCGTTACAAAGGCATTGTTTGTGACCGTTGTGGTGTAGAAGTTACAGAAAAAAAAGTACGTCGCGAAAGAATGGGACACATCAAATTGGTGGTGCCTGTTGTACATATTTGGTATTTTAAAAGCTTGCCCAACAAAATCGGCTATTTGTTAGGGATGAGTTCTAAGAAGCTCGAAACCATCATTTATTACGAACGCTATGTGGTAATACAAGGTGGTGTTAAAGAAAATTTGCATGCCGGCGATTTGTTGACTGAAGAAGAATATTTGGATTTATTAGATACGCTGCCAAAAGATAACCAGCATTTATCTGATGAAGATCCCATGAAATTCATCGCCAAAATGGGTGCCGAGGCTGTTCACGACCTATTGGCAGGACTTGATTTGGATGAACTTAGCTTTTCTTTGCGCAATGCAGCTGCTAATGAAACCTCTCAGCAACGTAAAGCCGATGCTTTAAAACGTTTGAGTGTAGTAGAAGGCTTCCGCGATTCTAAACAACGCATTAGCAACCATCCTGAATGGATGGTGATGCAATACATACCTGTAATTCCACCGGAATTGCGTCCTTTGGTACCGCTTGATGGAGGTCGTTTTGCAAGTTCTGACTTGAACGATTTGTATCGTAGGGTAATTATCAGAAACAACCGTTTAAAGCGTTTGTTGGAAATTAAAGCACCAGAGGTAATCCTTCGTAACGAAAAAAGGATGTTGCAAGAGGCAATCGACTCATTGTTCGATAACTCTCGTAAGTCTAACGCCGTTAAAGCGGAAGGCGGTCGTGCATTGAAATCCTTAAGCGACGTGTTGAAAGGTAAACAAGGTCGTTTCCGTCAAAACTTACTTGGTAAACGTGTGGACTATTCCGGTCGTTCGGTAATTGTAGTAGGCCCCGAAATGAAAATTCACGAATGTGGATTGCCAAAAGATATGGCTGCCGAATTGTTCAAGCCATTTATTATTCGCAAACTTATTGAAAGAGGGATCGTAAAAACGGTTAAATCGGCCAAGAAATTGGTAGATAGAAAAGATTCCGTTGTTTGGGATATTCTAGAAAATATACTAAAAGGTCATCCGGTATTGTTAAACCGTGCACCAACCTTGCATAGATTGTCTATTCAAGCATTCCAGCCACGATTGGTGGAAGGCAAGGCAATACAATTACACCCCTTAGTTACCTCATCCTTCAACGCGGATTTTGATGGTGACCAAATGGCTGTGCACGTTCCGTTGAGCAGTGCGTCTATTTTGGAAGCTCAATTGTTGATGTTGTCTTCGCACAATATCTTGAATCCACAAAATGGTACACCAATTACCCTTCCTTCTCAGGACATGGTGCTTGGTTTGTACTACATTACCAAAGGGAAGAAGTCAACTCCAGAAGAGCCAATTAAAGGCCAAGGTAAAATTTTCTACAACTTAGATGAAGTAATCATTGCCTACAACGAAAAACGTGTAGACTTACATGCTTTTATCAAAGTGCGTACAATGGTGCGCGTAGGTGGATTAACCGGTAAATTAGAAAAGAAAATTATTGAAACTACCGTTGGTAGGGTACTATTTAACCAAAATGTACCTGAAGAGGTAGGATATGTAAACCAACTTCTTACCAAGAAGAGTTTAAGGGAAATTATTGGTGATATCATCAAAATAACCAATATACCTAAAACAGCTAAGTTCTTGGACGATATTAAGCAGTTAGGATTTAGAATGGCCTTCAAAGGCGGTTTGTCCTTTAGTGTTAACGACTTGATTATCCCTGCTTTAAGAGATGAACTTTTGGAAAGTGCCAAAAACGAAGTAGAAGAAGTTTGGGAAAGTTACAACATGGGTCTTATTACCAATAACGAGCGTTACAATCAGGTTATTGATATTTGGGGTCGTGTGGATATGAAAATTACTGAAACGTTGATTCGCGAAATGCAAAATGATAAACAAGGTTTTAACTCTGTTTACATGATGTTGGATAGCGGGGCTCGTGGTAGCAAAACACAGGTAAAACAGTTAGTGGGTATTCGTGGATTGATGGCTAAGCCTCGTAAAAGTGGCTCATCAGGAAGTGAGGTTATCGAAAACCCTATCTTGTCAAACTTTAAAGGCGGTTTGAACGTATTGGATTACTTTATCTCTACACACGGTGCGCGTAAAGGTTTGGCGGATACCGCTTTGAAAACTGCCGATGCGGGTTATTTGACTCGTCGTTTGGTAGACGTGGCGCAAGACGTTGTAATAGCGGAAGATGACTGTGGTACATTACGTGGTATTGCTATCAGCGCTTTAAAAGATAATGAAGAAGTAATTGAACCATTAGCAGATAGAATAGAAGGTCGTACCTCTTTGCATGATGTACTGAATCCTTTGACAGACGAAGTAATTATACAAGCAGGTGTTGAAATTTCTTACGATCAAGCACAAGCAATTGAAGAAGCCGGTATTGAAACCGTTGAAATTCGTTCGGTGCTTACTTGTGAGGCCAAACGAGGTGTTTGTGTAAAATGTTACGGTAAAAATTTAGCAACCGGTTATTTGGCACAACGTGGCGATGCAGTAGGTATTATTGCAGCACAATCTATCGGTGAGCCGGGTACACAGCTTACATTACGTACGTTCCACGTAGGTGGTGTGGCAGGTAGTGCTTCTATCGAATCTTCGTTAAATGCCCGTTTCGATGGTACTGTTCAGTTCGATGGACTTCGTACGGTATCAGCTATTAATAACGAAGGCAATAAAGTGAATATCGTTATTGGTCGTACTGGTGAAGTGCGTATAATGGACGTTAAAAATGATCGATTGTTGATTACCAATAACGTTCCATACGGTTCTACTTTGCAAGTGAAAGACGGACAACAAGTGAAAAAAGGAGATGTGATTTGTACTTGGGATCCTTTTAACAATGTTATCGTAGCAGAACAAAACGGTATTGTTAAGTTTGAAAGCATCTTGGACGGCGTTACCTTCCGCGAAGAAAGTGACGAGCAAACAGGTCACCGTGAGAAAGTGGTTATTGAATCAAAAGACAAAACCAAAATTCCTACCATCATTGTAGAAGGTAAAGACAATAAAGTATACAACTTACCTGTTGGTAGCCACATTGCTGTTGAAGAAGGCAATGAAGTGAAAGCAGGCCAAGTAATGGTTAAAATACCGCGTGTACTTGGAAAATTAAGAGATATTACCGGTGGTTTGCCTCGTGTAACTGAATTGTTTGAGGCGCGTAATCCAGGTAATCCAGCAGTCGTTTGCGAAATTGATGGCGTAGTTACCTTTGGAAATGTAAAACGTGGTAACAGAGAAATTGTAGTGGAAAGCAAAGATGGCATGACCAAAAAATACTTGGTTCCATTAACACGACAAATCTTGGTTCAAGACGGAGATTTTGTAAAAGCAGGTGCTCCATTGTCTGACGGTCAAATTGCCCCAGCCGATATCTTGGCTATCAGTGGACCTTTTGCTGTTCAATCTTATGTTGTAAACGAAATTCAAGAAGTGTATCGTCTGCAAGGCGTACGTATCAACGATAAACACGTTGAGGTAATTGTACGTCAAATGATGAAGAAAGTTGAAATAGTGGATGCCGGTGATACCAAATTCTTAGAAGAAGATTTGGAAGACAGGTACGACTTTATCGAAGAAAATGACCGTATATACGATAAAAAAGTAGTAACTGTATCAGGTGGTAGTGCCAAAATGCGTGTTGGCCAAATTGTTACCTTGAGAGAATTAAGAGAAGAAAATTCCATATTGCGTAGGGCAGATAAAGCCTTGGTTGAAGTACGTGATGCCAAACCGGCAACAGCAACACCGGTCCTTTTGGGTATTACCAAAGCCTCACTAGGTGTTCAAAGCTGGATTTCGGCGGCTTCGTTCCAAGAAACTACCAAAGTGTTAAGTACTGCTGCTATTCAAGGTAAAGCAGATTACATGTTGGGCTTGAAAGAAAACGTAATTACCGGTCATTTGATTCCTGCGGGTACTGGTCAGCGTCAATTCGATAACCTTATTGTAGGAAGCAAGGAAGAATACGAAGTGTTATCTGCTACTAGAGAAGCGATGAGTTTTGATGATGATGAATAAACCATCTTAGCTTTATATAAAAAAAGTTGGAAGTTACATGGCTTCCAACTTTTTTTCATTTCATTAGTATCCTTTTTTAATTATTTATTTTAAATTATTGTGTATGAAAAATTTTACACTAGCCCTAAATATTCTTTTGGTAGCAGCAGTAGCTGTATTGTTTTATTTACATTTTACTGCTAATACCAATTGTAGCCATCCTCCCAAAAATCTGCCTGCAAAAACCGGCTTTAAAATAGCTTATTTTGAAATGGATAGTATTCAAAATCACTATGAATACTACAAGCAAGTGGCCAAGGAATTGGGAATATCGGAGCAAGCTAAACTTGCTGAACTCACGGCTAAGAAAAATGCCCTATACAGTAAAGCAAAGAAATACCAAGAAAAAGCAGCTTCAATGACTCAAGCAGATCTTCAAAAGGCACAACAAGATATGGCGGAAAGTGAAAAAGAATACCAAGCATTTGAAGGATCGAAAGGGCAGGAGTTGCAAGATGAAAAATTTAAAAAATTGCAGGATGTAAAAAAGAAAATTGAAGAATATTTAAAGGAATTTAGTACCAAAAATGGTTACTCTTTTGTGTTTGCCAACAACACGAATGCTTCTGAAATGTATTATAAAGATACCATTTATAATATTACAGACCAATTGGTAAAAGGACTCAATGATTTGCACAAAAAGAAAAAGTAGTTCAACAATCTTATCTTATTTATCTTTAAATCCTGTGGCAGCTTGCTAACAGGATTTTTTGTTTCTAGTATTTAGCAATACCAAAACCAACACACATGAGTCAAGCCAATAAGGTATTTTCACCAACTTTGGGTTTAGTAGATGCTACCATGATTGTATCTGGTAGTATGATCGGGTCGGGCATTTTTATTGTTAGTGCCGATATCGTGCGCAATGTTGGTAGTGCCGGTTGGTTAATTGCAGTTTGGTTGTTGACCGGGTTTATGACACTTGTAGCTGCCCTTAGTTATGGCGAATTAAGTGCTATGTTTCCCAAAGCAGGCGGACAATATGTGTATCTTAAAGAATCCTACAATCCCTTAATTGGCTTTTTGTACGGGTGGAGTTTTTTTTCAGTAATTCAAACAGGTACAATTGCGGCCGTTGGTGTTGCTTTTTCCAAATTTGCAGCTTATCTATGGCCTATACTTAGTGAAGATAATAAGTTGATTCAATTTCAAACAGGGGTTAATAGTTGCGGTCAACCCGCTTTTTTTTCGGTTAGCGCTGCACAAGTAGTGGCCATTGTACTCATTATTTTGCTTACCTATAGCAATACCAAAGGGGTAAAGGGAGGAAAATGGATTCAAAATGTTTTTACCTCTACCAAACTGCTCTCTTTATTTGGCTTAATTGTAGCCGGATTTGTAGCATTTAATCCTCAAGTATGGGAGCAAAACTGGGCCTATGCATGGAGTGCAGCAAAAATGTCGTTGGTGAATAATTGCAATCCACAGCTAGGGTTTAATATAGCCCCAATAGCCGGGGCGTCGCTCATTGGGGGCATTGCCGCGGCAATGGTAGGAAGTGTGTTTAGTAGCGATGCTTGGAACAATGTTACGTTTATAGCTGGTGAAATTAAAAATCCGCAAAAAAACATCGGATTAAGTTTGTTTTTGGGCACCCTTATTGTAACACTCATTTATGTACTAGCTAACTTGGTGTATTTGTCTGTCTTGCCATTAAACGATTTGGCACATGCCGAAAAAGATCGTGTAGCAGTAGCTGCTGCAACCGTCATTTTTGGGAGTATAGGCACCAAAATAATGGCCATTATGATTATGGTGGCTACTTTTGGTTGTAACAACGGACTCATTTTGGCTGGTGCTAGGGTGTATTACACAATGGCGCAAGACAAACTTTTTTTCAAAAAAGCTGCTACGCTTAATCGTAACAATGTTCCTGAGTGGGCACTTTGGGTACAATGCCTTGTAGCTGCAATACTCTGCCTGAGCGGTAAATATGGCGATTTGTTGGATATGGTATCCTTTATTGTTGTCATATTTTATGTGCTCACCATATTGGGGATTTTTATTTTACGCAAAAAACAACCACATTTGCCTCGCCCTTACAAAGCATTTGGCTATCCTTATTTACCGGCAATGTACTTGCTAATGGGTACAGCCTTTTGTATTTTGCTAATGGTGTACAAACCCGAGTTTACCTGGCCCGGATTGATCATTACCCTGTTAGGTATACCGTTGTATTACATAGCAGTGGCAAACAAAGCAAAGACTGAATAAATGGATTTTAATCAATTGTTTTCTTCTTTTAGTGGAAAAAAAGTAGCTGTAATTGGCGATGCTATGCTCGATTCGTATTGGTGGGGTAGTGTTGAGCGCATTTCTCCGGAAGCACCCGTGCCCATAGTTACCGTCAATAATAAAGAACTCCGTATTGGCGGGGCGGGAAATGTAGCCCTCAATACGGTAGCATTGGGTGCCACAACCTATATGTTGACTGTTCTTGGAAACGATGCAGACGGACAAACACTGTTGCAATTACTACAGCAACAAGGAGTTGACACACAATATTGTATTCAATCTTCTAGCAGGGTTACCACCAATAAAACACGCATTATTAGTCGTAATCAACAAATGATGCGCCTTGATGCCGAGATGACCACCGATATCGACAAGGCTCTTGAACAAGCATTGTTACAGCAGTTTGCGGCTTGCATACAGCAACAGTCAATTGATGTACTCATTTTTGAAGATTACAACAAAGGTGTTTTAACCCCACACCTCATTAAGTCGCTCATACACATGTGTAAGGAAGCAGGTATTCTTACAGCAGTTGATCCCAAAAAAAATAATTTTTTAGCTTACCAATCTGTCGATTTATTTAAGCCCAATTTAAAAGAAGTAAAGGAAGGGCTTCAAGTACACATTCCTACAGTTACCGCAGCCAATATGCAAAAGGTTCACGAAGCTTTGCACCAACATTTGCAACACCAAATTTCGTTCATCACTCTTAGTGAGCACGGCGTATACTATCAAACACCTACTAACGCTTGTCTTTTACCTTGCCATGTTCGCAACATAGCTGATGTAAGTGGTGCAGGCGACACCGTTATTGCTGTAGCAAGTTTGGTGTACGCTACTACCCACGACATGCAATTGGCTGCAGAAGTAGCCAATATAGCCGGCGGATTGGTGTGCGAGGAGGTTGGTACGGCTGCCATTAATGCCACAAAACTGTTAGCCGAATGTAGCTTATTGCTAGGTTCACATTAGTAAACTAAAACAATTTTGTACATTACTCTTCCATTACGTTCAAACGGGGTAGAACTGTATTTGACAAATAAACAAAACACCTACTTGTGCAATAAGTAGAATAATAGACACAAAAAAATAAAATACCACTATGGCATCTATTCATCCGTACATCCATTTTAACGGAAATGCAGAAGAGGCATTTACATTTTACAAATCAGTATTTGGTACCGATTTTACTTCAATTCTTCGGTTTAAAGACATGCATTTTGAAGGTGCCCCCAACTTTGAAAACGAAGCCGATAAAATTATGCATATCGCGTTGCCGATTGGCAAACACAGTTTGTTAATGGGAAGCGACACGCCCGAACTATTGGGAAAACACAGCGAAATGGAAACCCGAAGCAAGATTTCGATAAGGTGTGATAGTAAGGAGGAGGCCAATCAGTTGTTTAATGGACTTTCTGCCGATGGCCAAATAGAAATGCCCATTGAAGACAGTCCTTGGGGTTCTTATTTTGGGATGTTTAGAGATAAATTTGGAATAGAATGGATGGTAGATTTTGATCCAAAATTCAACGCACAATTGTAAATTAACAACAACAGAGAAGGGCTGATCGATTAATTGAAATTTTGTAATGGGATACTGTAGCAAGCTATAGAAACTTTGGTTTTGTGCTTCAATGCCTGTTAATCAGTTTAAATATATTTCAAAGCATTGGTTCTCCATTGCCCAACCTTTTTTCAAACAAGAGCCTGATATAAAGTTGCAAAACAAGGCAATTACCAACTTTACTACTGCCAAAGTGTTCATTGAATTTGTATTCATATTTGAAGAAGCGCACCTCAGCGATTTAGCAAAAATGGATAAAAAGCCAAAAACCACTTATGTAAACCAACGCCTTGCCAATACCATAGTCGTATTACTATTCAACTGCAAGAGGATTTTTTGCTAGCAAAATTTCTGGGAATGGCGTTGGTCAATTTTCGTTGGCCAATACTAGATTGGAATAAATTAATAGCAGAATAATCAGTAAGCTTTTATGGGTCATAGCCATAATTATTAAGAGTTGCTACTGCCTACAGTGTACGAAGAAGGCTCTCAAAGATAGGTAATGATGGGGCGTTTACCTAAAGCTACATGCAAAGCCAAGGTTTACATTCCTGTATTCCGCAAACGTATAGTCGGCAAATAATTTGAAAAAGAATACATGCAGTTGCATACCTGTGGTTGCCGTAAATCCGCTTTTTTGATACCGAATATCTAAAGGGGCAGCGTACGTGCCTTGGGTATTGGTAAAGGCATTGCTGTATTGAAATTGGTAACCAAGGGTCGATTTGCCGGTAAAGTAGCCACCCCCCACATACAATTCTGCAAAAGCTAGTTTGGCCGAGCCAATAGCTTGTACTGTAAAACTATGGATGGTATATTGTAATTGGGAGTTGCTTACACTGCCATAGCTGTTTACGAAGTTGTCGTTAGGGGCATATTTAGCTGTAAGCTTATTGTAGGCGGCCAACCCGCTGAGGTGTATAAAAGGAATGGTTTTGAACAAAGGGATATATTGCCCTAAGTCGTGTTGTGCGCCTAATCCAAATACGCCTACGTTTACTTTACCAATGCGTGTAGAAGGAAAATAGCGCAGTGTAATATTGGTATTTGCCCACAAACCTACACTTGCCTGCACAATAGGTAGTGGCACCGCTAGCGAGGAAATGTGTAATACATCTTTGAACGATTTGTTGATGCCTGAAGGTGCTTGAAAGCTACTATTGGTGGTTTTGTCGGTTAATTGTAGGGTGGTTTCGTTGCCTAAAAAAGTAGGTAAGGAGGCCGAATTGATATTGCTATTGCTAAGCGAGAGGTTTTGGTAATCTGCATTTCTGAAGGTAAATACTTCTTTGTCGGAGGGTATGAAAGCCATTTTAAAACTCGTGGTAACGTCAAAACCTAATTTTCGGTGGGTTTTGCCGCTATGGTACCAACCCGACGATGCATTGTACATTTGGCTTTCGGCGTAAGGGCGCAAATAGGCCTGCATGTATTGATTCATATCGCCGCTATTAGAGAGGCCGGCCAATACAATATCTGATATTGATTGG
>JAIXOS010000034.1 GCA_027486695.1 Chitinophagaceae bacterium
AATGCGGCATCGCCAAAGGTCTTCGTGATATTTCCTAATACGATTGTTGGAGCTGCTGCACTAACCGTTAATACAGCACTTTGTGAACCACTTGTATAATTGCCACTAGCTGCCTGATTTGCTGTAATCGTACTTGTGCCTACACCTATAATCGTAACCGTATTGCCAGTAATTGTAGCTACCGATGGATTGCTACTGCTGTAACTTATTGCACCTCCACTATTTGAAGTTGCGGCTACTGTAAATGCCGCATCCCCAAAAGTCTTCGTGATATTTCCTAGTACAATCGTGGGTGATAACGCATTGACTGTTAATACCGCACTTTGCGAACCGCTTGTAAAGTTGCCGCTTGCTGCCTGATTTGCCGTAATTGTACTTGTACCCGCACCTATAATCGTAACCGTATTACCAACAATTGTAGCGACTGATGGATTGCTGCCGCTGTAACTTATTGCACCTCCACTGTTTGAAGTTGCGGTTACTGTAAATGCCGCATCGCCGAAAGTCTTCGTGATATTTCCTAGTACGATTGTGGGTACAACAGAAAAAGCGGATGTATTTCCTATTCCATATAAACCCGCCACACTTGTGGGGAGATTACTTGTAAACACCCTACTAACATTGTATGGATCTGTACCGGTTACACTTCCCAATGAAGATTCGCTATAAGCACCATTTTCATAAGTTCCTAATACTACCCCATTCGACACATAACCACTACTCTGATCAGATCCATTGTATTGAAATGTTGTGGTAGGACGTGTTGTGGCACTTGCCAAAATTGACCACTGAATATTCACCACATTGTTAGGTGATAAAACCGCATTTGTAAAACTATTTTTCACCCCAACACTGATGTTTGCGCCGGCTGTACCGCCCGTGAAAATCAATGGGGTATAGCTTGTTGCAGTTCCTACAGGGAAAACCGTATTGCCCGATGATGGCACAGACTGACGGATCAATAAACCGCTACTGCTTGCATCTACATAACTTGTACTGCTTGGTGTATTTGTAAAAGTGACTGTAGAGGCAAGGGTTAAGTTGTTATTCCCCAATACCAACTTCCCACTTGTAAATGTTAATGAGCCTGAATGTGTAAATGAAGATCCCAAATTCACCGTATTGCTACCGGCAACGCCCGTATTCGCAATATCAATCGCTACATTCGCAGAACCAGTAAAGGCACTGTTACTAGTAAAAGTTTGTGCCGTATTACCCGTGAATCGTAGTCTTAAAGGTGCGTTCGAGGCGGAAAAAGTACCTGCTGTTTTGCTAAAATTGCCATTTATATTAAATACAGACGTATTGCCTGCATTTATCGTTGCAAATGAGCCGCTTCCTGTTAAACTGAAATGATTCACCGTGAGGGAAACCGGTTGCGCTGCATTTAAATTGAAACTTCCTGTTGATGGTAACGATAAAGTTCCGCCCACAGTAACCGTAGTTGCTCCACTAGCTCCAATATTCAAGACACCTGTTGTCACTGTTAAATTGCCGGTAACTACTACATTACTCACATTGCTGATTGCCGGCAACATTACTTGCCCACCGCTGCCCATATTGATATCTACGCTCGAAGCTATTAATGAATTGGAGGAATCAGAATAAGATGCAATTTGCAATGAGCCTGCCGTCATATTGGGACAATTGAAGTTCAATGTATTGACAGAATCAGGAAATTGATGTACCAACAAATTGATACTACTGCTGATGAATTGTATCCCGCTGATATTTACATTTACGTTCGAGTATCTTGGTGCATTTGTAGTTGGATAATTACCATTACCCGGAAAAGTTGCATCATTTCGTTGATTATTAAAAGTTGCTCCAATAAATTGTAAACTATTGGTATTTACCAGATTATAAGCACTTGTATTGGTAAATAAACCCGCATAGTTGACTGTACCGGTAATGGTCGTTATACCATATTGTGCATTGTAACCATTGTTATAAGCTGTAGCATAAATGCTGCCATATAAAGCACCTACATACCTGAATGTCACACTTCCATCTGTTGCAGTGCCGACTAAAACACCCGGACCGCTACCTGAAGAGGCCGATGTACCTGCTACGGCAACCTGATACAACTGACCTTTGTTGATAACCAATTGATTGATTGTGTAAGCTGTGCTGTTGGCATAATTTACAGCTCCACTACCCGTTGTTGTAGCATTGGGTTGTATGGTTAATGTTCCGGCAATATTGGAAGTTACACCGCTTACATTGGCTAAGCCTAAGGTCAATGTTTCGCTCACTACCCCCGTTGCATTGCTCGCAAGGGTTAATGTACAACCTGCGGGAACACTTATTTCATCTCCGGCCGAATCTATCGTACCTACAGTTAACACCCTACTTCCACCACTTGCAGCGCGCAAACTCACCGATGCTGTGCCACTCAATATCAAGCGTCCAATATTTTGTGTAGGTACATTTGTAACAGTGGCATTGCCGGTAAATTGTAAAATATCGGTAGCAGAGGCTCTTAACCTATTCGGATTCCAGTTGGTAGCTACTTGATAATCAGCATTGGTTGCACCAGTCCATGTGTATTGTTTAATACTTACAACAACATTTGTAGCAGCAACTTTTCCGCTATCCTGAGTTATGGCGGATATAGTGCACGAACCATTACTAACCGCAGTTACCAAACCTCTGTTATTTACCTTGGCTACTGTAGTATCGCTACTTACCCATTTTAGTCCTTGTATGGTTGCATTAGCGGGCACAATTGTAGCAGTTAACACAGTGGTATCGCCGGGACTTAATGATACAGACGATGGCGACAGGTTGATACCCGTTACAGGAATGTCTGAAATTTGAATAATACCTGTGCTATCATTTCCTTGGTTTTGTACTGCTAAATATCCGGGTTGACTTAAATATCCACTAACCGTATCTACAAAGTTGAAAAGAGTTGTTCCTCCAACAGTTATATTGATAGACAGCCCATTGGATAGCACTTTGGTATTGATAGACACCGGCGTTAATGCATTGTAGATGTTGGTACTATTAGCTATGGTTCCTCCAAATCTTCCACTAGAACCATATAAAATAGTTGTAGTAGTAGGATTTGTGAAACGACTTATCCTTGAAAGAGAAATTGAAGATGCACTAAAATTAAGTGCATAAGCAGCGGGCGGCGAAACCACATTGAAACTTCCATAGGGAACACGGAAATATATTACTTTGGTATTATTACTATTTCCCCTGAAAAGACGCATCCTAAAGTTAATAGACTCATCCCTATAAATTGCTGAATTAAAAAACACAGGTGTGCCTAAGGATTGTATTGAAATCACCCCGCTAGTATCTTCAATGGTTCTTGCTGTGGTTGAAAATATTTTCCAATATTTCGGATCATCCCCAAAATAAACCCGTGAACTGTTAATGGTATCCCAAACCAATTCGCTCCATGTGTAGGTTGTAGGAGTGGCAACTGCGGGCGTATAATTTGAAAAATTAAGGGATGAATTGGAAGCGTATACAGTTGGCAAAATAGTTTGGGTACTCCCATATACCCTACATTCTGAGAAACCAATGGATCTGCCGTAAATTCGAATATATTTATATCCAAATGTATCTACGCCCATCAAATCGAAGGTATTGGGAGCCAATGGAACAACCCCGGTATGTGTTGACTTAGTAAATGTTTGATAAAAGGCAAAAGGTTTGCTATCCTGACCTCCTAAAACATTGTAAGTGTTGAAGTTAGCATCGTTAGAAACCCAAACTTCAAACAAACGACGCGCTTCTGGATTATTAAAGTTCGAATCAGGGACTAATTGTAATTTCTGTATAGCTATTGGATTGGGAAATGCCAACTGTACCCATGCACCTACACTAGTATTGGGTCTCCAACTCGTGGCCATTCTTCCGTCATTTATCTTGGAGGCTTCAAAGCCATTTTGAGCAGAGGAACTTGTAATAGTAGCTTGGTTAGCAATATTGCTTCCATCACCAAATTCCTTTAATAAATAGGCATAATTGGGTGCTAATCCTGCATTATTAACAATGCTTAATGCATTGCCAGTCCATGGTAATGTATTAAAAATCGTTACTCGCTGGCTAGTATCCGGTAAAACAACGGTATTACATGCATAATTGCTATCCCATTTGATTGTGTTTTGCCAACTCGCAGGAAAAGAGCTAGTTTTATTCCAACCAATAGAACGAGACTGAAAATTGTTTAATTCTGCTACATTTCCTATCCAGCTATTATATAAGCCATTGCCACCATCTTGATAAAGCACATATTCCAATGGATCAGGCTTGCCACCTGTACGTACATAATTGTATTTTACATTGGAAGACTGAACACCATACAGATAAATTCCAGCCACAACATCTCCCATTCCAAAACCATATTTGCCACTAGTTCCAAAATCGCTGACCTTATTGTATGAGATATTGGAGTAACCACTATACTGTGGATTATTTAAACCGGGATTGTTTACGGAATCGGGGTCGTATCGTTGATTGATACCAAAATAGGCAACATCAGCAACATCATTACGAGTAATAGTTAAATTTTTAGTTACATTAGCATATATGCCGGACGCTTGATAAAAATCAGACCCTATTGCACGTACCACATTGTTATCAATCACAATATTATTGCAAATATTCTCATCAAATTTGTCATTAGGAGCACGCCCCACCAATACACCTGCCGCTGTCATATCGTTAAAAATATTACCACGGATAACAATATTACTATCGTTCTTAGGCAAATAAATACCTGCTCCTGCCAAATGCTCGAACCTGCAATTAGTAATACTTATATTATTAGCAAACTGCATAATCATTTGACCTTCAACAGCTGAATAGTCGGTATACAAATCGGCTTGACTAAAACCAAAAGCTTTAGTTAAGTATCGGCTCCAGTTTCCGTATTCAAAAGTCAAACCCTGAAATTGGACATTTTGAACATTTGCGCCTACTTGTCCGGCAATGTAAACCAATGTATCAACCCTCGGTGCAATCACGATTGCAGCAGATAAATCTTCCCCTGGTTGCGGATAGTAATACACCTGCCTTGTACTCCTATTCAAATAAAACTCCCCAGGTTCATCTAATTCCTCAAAAGCATTCCATACTTGAATTTGCTTACTAATGCTAAAGCAATCTCCCCTATCGGCCCAGTTATTAAAATTAGGCTGAGACATTAGGATAATGCTTTCACTGTCGCTCACAGGACTTATGGAAGTACAAGGTATTTCTATGTGTTTAAAAACACCATTTTGAAAAATACGGATATCAGAAAGATTGGTATAGTTTTTAATATCAGCAGTTTTTACAATGAACCCATCCCCATTTTTTGCATATGGAGAATTGGGTTGTACAAACAATTTTCGGAACACGTTTATAAAATCACTTTTAGCTTGTAGTGCTTTTCTGCCGTTCACCCATATGTACCTGAAATTATCATCAAACCCTATATTTGTGGGTACACTTGCTACATAATAATTTTGGCCTGCAACTTTTGTCCAGCCCGTGATTTGTTTGCCGCCATGTATTTTGGGCTTTTCGTTATTGTACGCAAGATAAACTACATTGTATCCATTGCATCCCCCATCACCTTGATTGATATTGAGTGTACTATCTAAAATATGTTTGCCTCCGCGTAAATAGATATATATATTGCTACCCATGGTTTTCACCAAAGTTCTAACCGTATCCCTTGCTTTCACTATGGTAGCAAACGGACTATTGATATTGCCAATATTGGCATCATTTCCATTGATAGGGTCAACATAAAATGATATTGGTGGACCATTTCTGATAATCTGACCAGTTACGAGTACATACGCACTGTTAGGAACCATATTATTGTTGTACACATTTGTAAAAGTGGAGTCAATGATTAATGTTCCTCCTATCACAGCACCAGAAGTATTAGTAAGTGTAACGGTAAATGCATCGGTGGCTGCTTGTCCTTTACCCAAGGTTAAAGCACAACCCGAAGGAATGTTAATGCCCCCCGAAACCGTTAGATTGCTCATATTTCCGGTAACCGCTTGTAGCGTAACAGCTGCATTGTTGCTTAACAACAATTGACCAATTGTTTGTGAAGGAACGTTCCTAACCACCGCACTGCTGCTAAAAAATAAAATATCGCTTGAAGATAGAGCTGTTCGGTTGGGTGTCCAGTTTGCTGAATTTTGGAAATCGCCATTTGTACCTCCCGACCATGTATAAGTTGGTACAGACAATAAATTACTTGAATTATCATTAGACCCAACTGTTAAGCCCTGTGCGGAAGTTGAGAATACAACCGTATCTAATATTGTACCGTTTAGAATAGTCCCTGAAATACTTGGACTTGCACTTACCTGCGACCAAGAATTGTTTAATGCTGCCATGAATAAATGGCTAGTGTTGGTTACCATGCCGCTAGAAAAATTGTAGGGAAAAGAAACCGAAGCCTGCATGCTACCGGTAGCCACAGAAACCGTATACCTTCCTAAATTGTAAATACTTTTTAAAGGAAGATTAACGAGTGCTACCGAATTCGAATTGGTAGAAGCTGCATAGGAAACCTGGAAGGTAGTGGTAGCCGCAGTAGCCGGAACAATAGTGATGGGCATATATACATTATTGTCGCCTAATGGCAATGTAAAAGAGCCCTGCGAACTGCTAATATAATATACAGTACCATCTATAAACGAAGAGTTGCTTCCTCCCGTATACCCTCCGGAAAGCTGTACTATATGAGGTGCATTTGCTACTAAAATTCCACTAATTAAATTCAGACTACCGGTTGTAATTAATGAGTCGCCCAATACAACTGAGTTATTACCAATATTACCCGTGTTAGCAATTTCTAAGTTGGTATTTGCTAAGCTGGTGTTAGTGCTAAAATTTTGTGATGTATTGCCTGAAAAGCGCAATTTCAAAAAAGAAGGTGTAATGGAAAAATTGCCTGCTGTTTTGCTGAAATCTCCTTTTACATCAAATGTGGGCGTATAGGTTGTATTGATAGTTGAAAAAGTACCACTACCCGTTAAACTGAAATGATTAACAGATAAACCTACCACCTGTCCGGCATTCAAGGATAAGCTGCCCGTTGAAGGTAAAGAGACTGTTCCTCCTACTGTAATCGTTTCTGCGCCACTCCATCCAAAATACAATGTTCCAGAATTAACAGTTAAATTACCCGATACCGTAACGGTGCTTGTACCGCCAATAGATGGCAACATGACTTGTCCGCCGCTACCCATATTGACATCTATACTTGCTGCATTTAATGTAGTAGAAGCGTTGGAAAAAGAGGTTACCCGCAATGAACCTGCCGTCACATTAGGACAATTAAAGTTCAGGGTATTTACCGATGCAGGAAATTGGTTAATAGCAATTATCATACTACTGTTAACATATTGAACCCCACTGATGCTCACATTTACATTCGTGTAACTTGGTGCAAGCGTTGTTGGACTACCACCATTCCCCGGAAAAGCTGCATCTCTTCGCTGATTATTAAATGTTGCTCCGTTGAACTGTAAACTATTGGTAGCAGCATTAAAAGCGCTCAGGTTTGAAAATACGCCCGCATAATTTACCGTACCCGTAATGGTCGTTACACCAAATTGCGCACTGTAAGCATTGTTGTATGATGTGGCATATACGCTGCCATACAAAGTTCCTACATAATTAAAGGTTGCACCTCCATCTGTCGTAGTGCCTGATATAACACCCGGTCCACTGCCGCTAGACGCCGATGTACCCGCTACAGTTACCTGATACAACTGACCTCTATTAATCACCAATTGATTGAGCATATAAGCTGTACTATTGGCATAGTTGGCAGCACCGCTGCCGCTTGTTATTGAATTTGGCTGTAGGGTGAAGGTACCCGCTATATTGGCAGTTACACCACTTACGTTTCCTAAGCCTAAAGTAAAAGTTTCGGAGGTAACACCCGAAGCATTGCTCGCAAGGATTAATCTACAACCCGATGGTACACTGATTTCATCGCCCGAAACATTGCTTGTACCAACCGTTAATATTCTACTAGCGCCACTTGCGGCTTGTAAACTAACCGAAGCATTGTTACTCAATAGCAAACGGCCAATAGTTTGCGTAGGTACATTCGTAACGGTTGCATTGCTTGAAAAAGCTAGCATATCTGTAACAGCTGTCGTTGTTCTGTTTGGCAACCAATTGGTAGCTATCTGATAATCATTATTGGTGGCACCCGTCCAAGTAAAAGTGGCAATCGGAGCAATTGAATTAGAAGCAGCACTTGACACGCTTAATCCTGCATCGTTGAATGCTTTTACTGTAAATGAATAAGTAATGCCACCTGTTAATCCCGATACCACAATAGGACTAGATGTGCCGGTTGCTACAATACCATCAGGAGATGAGATTACTTGATATCCCGTAATCGGCATACCGCCGGTAAATGAGGGAGCCACAAAACTGACTGTGGCAGATAAATTACCAGATACCGCTGTTACCCCACTTGGAGATCCCGGCAAACTGCCATTTACCGTTAATACTGCACTCTGTGAACCGCCTGTAAAGTTGCCACTCGCTGCTTGATTCGCAGTAATTGTACTTGTGCCCGCCCCTACAATTGTAACCGTATTACCAACAATTGTGGCTACTGATGGATTACTACTGTTGTAACTAATAACCCCTCCACTATTTGAAGTAGCAGTGATTGTAAATGAGGCATCGCCAAAGGTCTTCGTTATATTTCCCAATGCGATTGTTGGAGCAACAGAAAAGGCAGATGTGTTTCCAATACCATATAAACCTGCTGCACTTGTGGGAAGATTGCTTGTAAACACCCTGTTCACATTGTATGGATTTGTACCTGTTACACTTCCCAATGAAGATTCATTATAAGCACCATTTTCATAAGTGCCTAGTACCACCCCACCGGAAGCATAACCACTACCCTGATCCGATCCATTGTATTGAAACGATACAGTCGGCTGTGTAGCAGCACTCGATAAAATAGACCACTGTACATTCACCACATTGTTGGGGGACAAAACCGCATTCGTAAAACCATTTTTCACCCCAACACTGATGTTTGCGCCAGCTGTACCGCCCGTAAAACTCAATGGTGTATAGCTTGTTGCAGTTCCCACGGGGAAAACCGTATTGCCAGTTGATGGCACAGACTGACGAATCAATAAACCATTGCCACTCGCATCTATATAACTTGCACTACTTGGGGTATTTGTAAAGGTGGCTGTAGAAGCTAGAGTTAAGTTGTTATTCCCCAATACCAACTTCCCACTTGTAAATGTTAACGAGCCGGAATGGGTAAATGAAGACCCCAACGACACCGTATTGCTACCAACAACGCCTGTATTCGCAATGTCCAAAGTGGTATTTGCCAATGCTGTGTTACTGCTAAAGGTTTGTGGAGTATTGCCCGAAAAGCGCAGCCTGACAAGTGAAGTTGTGATGGAAAAAGTACCTGCTGTTTTGCTAAAATTACCTTTTACATCAAGCGTAGGCGTATTGACAGTATTTATCGTAGAGAACGTACCGCTGCCCGATAAACTGAAATGATTGACAGATAAGCCAACCGACTGTCCCGCATTCAAAGATAAAGTACCCGTTGAAGGTAAAGAGGCTGTTCCGCCTACTGTAACCATTTCTGCTCCACTCCAGCCAAAATGCAATGTCCCGGTAGTAACTGTTAAATTGCCCGATACCGTAACGGTGCTTGTTCCGCTGATGGCAGGCAACATGACTTGTCCGCCGCTACCCATATTGACATCTATACTGGTAGCATTTAATATAGTGGAAGCATCAGAAAAGGAGGTAATCCGCAAAGAACCCGCTGTTACATTGGGACAATTGAAGTTCAAGGCATTTACAGATGCAGGAAATTGCTGTATAGAAAGATTGGTACCACTGTTGATGAATTGTACGCCACTAATGGTCACATTTACATTCGTGTAACTTGGGGCAAGCGTTGTTGGACTACCACCATTCCCCGGAAAAGTTGCATCTCTTCGCTGATTATTAAATGTTGCTCCGTTGAACTGCAAACTATTGGTAGCAGCATTAAAAGCGCTCAGGTTTGAAAAAACGCCCGCATAATTTACCGTACC
>JAIXOS010000121.1 GCA_027486695.1 Chitinophagaceae bacterium
CAATTTGCTGACGACTATATAAAAGCAAGCCGCGATGTAATACCAGGAGTTGGTCAAGGTCGTAATTTCAAAGGCACTTCTTATGACTATGCTTTTAGCGATGCGTATTTAAGATGGACACCTAGCAAAACATTTAGTGCCACCTTGGGTTATGGACAAAATTTTTTAGGTGAGGGATACAGAAGCCTATTTTTAAGCGATTTTTCGTTTAACTATCCTTATGTACAACTTAATTTAAATCTTAACAAACTACATTACACGGTTTTATTTAACCAATACCAAAATTTGTTTTACAAAATTGGCGACAGAAACCAACGCAAATGGAGTACCATCCATTACCTAACAGTAAAAGTTAACAAACGCTTACACCTAGGTGTAATTGATTGTGTAATTTGGCAAGCGGAAGATTCTAGCAGATTCAGAGGTTTTGATTTGGCCTATTTAAATCCTGTACCTTTTCTTAGACCCATAGAATTTGCCAATGGCTCATCGGATAATATGCAAATAGGATTGCACGGTAAATATTTATTAGCCCCTAAAACCTACTTGTATTCACAACTTTTTTTGGATGATTTTAATTTTCAAGCAAGTAGAGATAGCAATCAACAACACCTGAATAACAAATATGCCATTCAAGTTGGCGTAAAACATTTCAAAAATATCAAGGGATTTCAACTATTTGGAAGAGTAGAATACAACTATGCCCGCCCTTATATGTATGGACACCGAAAACCTGCTCAAAATTATACTCATTATCAGCTACCACTAGCCCACCCGCTTGGAGCTAATTTTCATGAAGTAGTATTACAGATAAATGCATCTAAAAATAGATGGTATGGGGAATTGAACCAGCAAATTGCAAAAGTAGGCAGAGAAAATCCTGCAACACCTTATAACGATGGAAATAATGTATTTGGTGGCGAGGCCAATGTGCCAAACTATGGCAGCTACACACTTCAAGGCATTAAAACTAGTCAAAATACTAGTTATTTAGCACTTGGTTATTTGTTAAATACCAAATGGAACTTGGCTATTGAAGCAAGTTTGCTTTACCGTACCGTGCATCCTCAAAATGCCACTCAACAAACTACAAATTGGTTTAAGATTGGTTTTGTTACCCGATTGCGTAATTCCTATTGGGATTTTTAGGCTTTTGTCAAACTCTTGATCGGATTGATGAAACAGCTATTATACTTTCAATCAAATTCGTTATTTTTACAAAACATTAACATTACAACAAATGTCCATACAAAAAAATGTTGTAATTGTTGATTGATACAAAAAACATCGTAACCTATTTGGATTAAACTTTTTTCAGCTCCAATAGTCTACATTTGTTTTTATTATAGGCTTTAAGCAATTTTTAAACACGATCTAGCTTATGTTCTTGAGATATCACTTTTTTTGGAGAGTAATTTTTTTCATCATTGATTTGATTTTCTTAAACGCATCTATCATATTCGCATGCTATTTAACCCAACAATTTTTACAGAGAGATTTGTGGACATTGGTAGGTACGCATCTGTTGGTATTTAACCTCATTTGGTTTGTACTGATTTATTGGAGGGATTATTATAGTACCAACTTTAAATTTATCCAAATCACCAAAGACACGGTAGAAATAGCTTTCATACACTTATTTTTTGTAATGCTCTATTTGTTTTCAAGAGAACAAATAGGCATTCCCCGCTTGTTTATTAGCTCCTTTTACGTATGCTTTTTCGCAGGTTTGCTATTAATTAGATACACTTTTATCATTTTACACAACAATTTTGGTTTTTTTGAAAGCGACAAACGCCGTGTAGCTATTATTGGCAGGGGTGCTTTTTCTTCAGAAGCTGCCAAGTTTTTTAAACAGCCCGATTCAGGTTACGAGTTTGTCGGCATATTCGATAACATACATGAAGGAGAAGATGGATATCCAGTACTTGGTAGTGTGGAAGATTGTATGAAATATGCAGTAGAAAACGACATTCAAGAGTTGTATTCTACCATTCTTCCCGCCTCGAGCGAAACATTACAAGCCTTGGTACACCAAGCTGAAAAAAAGCTGATTCGGGTTAAATTTATCCCTGACTTTAATATGCTTTTCTATAGGAATGTTAACCTTTCTGTAGAACACAACATTCCTGTCATTAGCTTCAGAAATGAACCATTGGAATTGATGAAAAACAGAATATTGAAACGCTTATTTGATGTAGCGTTTTCAACGGTTGTAACATTAACCTTGCTGTGGTGGTTAGTTCCAATTCTTTCTGTCATCATCCGTTTAAATTCCAAAGGACCTATCTTTTTTGTTCAAAAAAGGTCAGGTCGTAATGGTGAAGAGTTTGATTGTTTGAAGTTCAGAACCATGTATGTTAATAACATGGCTAATGAAATGCATGCGCAAAAAAATGATAGCAGGATTACCAATGTGGGGGCCTTTTTAAGAAAAACAAGTTTGGACGAATTACCACAATTTTTCAATGTGTTAATGGGCGATATGAGTGTAGTAGGCCCTAGACCACATATGCTGAAACACACCGAAGAATATCGTCAATTAATCAGCAAATTCATGGTTCGCCATTACTTAAAACCTGGCATTACCGGTTGGGCACAAGTAAATGGTTATAGAGGCGATTTGAATAGAGAAAAAATGAAAAAGCGTGTTGTTTACGATATTTGGTACTTAGAAAATTGGAGTTTTTTATTGGATCTAAAAATTATTATTCAAACGGTGTATGGATCTGTAAAAGGCGATGAGAACGCTTATTAAAATGGTGATTTAAACACACTTCGTTTTCAATTTTAAAGCGGATATATTTTGCGGAATATTTTTATTCTTCAATGTATATCCGCTTTACTCTTTGGCTAATACCGGTCATTATTTCGTAGGCAATAGTACCACACTGCTTGGCTACTTCTTGTATGGGAATATGCCCACCAAACACCTCTACCACATCTCCTTCTTTTGCTTCTGCTACATTTGTTACATCCACCATTATCATATCCATACATACATTTCCAATTACTTTAGCTAAACAACCATGTATATACACAGCACCTACACCATTGCCTAATCTACGGCTAAAGCCATCGGCATAGCCTATTCTTATTGTTGCAATTCTACTTTGTTTTTCAACGGTTCCCCTTCTATTATATCCTACAGTATCTGTTGGCTGGATAACCCTAATTTGTGCTATTGTACTTTTTAAGGTTGCAACAGTTTCAAGTTGCACAAACCTTCCGTTATGGCTATCAACGCCATATAATCCTATGCCCAACCTCACCATTTGATATTGCAGATTAGGATGCCTGAAAATACCGGACGAATTGGCAATATGCTTCATAAAAGTATAGCCAAGCAGTTTCTCTAATTGAATAGTAGCTAGGTCAAATACATGGGCTTGATGCCGGGTAAAATCATCGCACAGAGGATCTTCACTGCCGACCAAATGACTAAAAGCTGTTTTAACGAGCATGGTTTGAAATTGTGCTAAGTGCTCGCCTATTTCGGATAGTTCAGCAGGTTCAAAACCCAAACGATTCATTCCTGTATTAATTTTAAAATGTACAAGAAAATGATGGAGACCTTGCTTTTTTAAATACCCATCAAATGCATAATAAATATAACATGAGTATATTTCAGGCTCTAAATTATATTCAATTAATGAATGAAAGCTTGCTTCGTCGGCATTCATAACCATTATGGGCAACGTGATGCCGGCATTACGCAGTTCTACGCCCTCGTCGGCATAAGCCACAGCCAAATAATCAACTTTATTAAATTGTAATAATCTTGCCACCTCACTACTCCCATTGCCATAACTAAAGGCTTTTACCATGGCCATCAATTTGGTGCTTGGTTGCAAAAATTGTTGGTACTGTTTTAGATTATGCGCCATGGCATTTAAATTAATTTCCATGATGGTTTGATGCACTTTTTGGGCAAACCATTGATCAATTTGTTCAAATGCAAATACCCTGGCACCTTTTATTAAAATATACTCATCGTGAAATTGTTGCTGGCTTTCGTGTTGCAAAAACGCTTGGGTACTATGATACATGGCTACCGATGGCACCGCTTGACGCAATACTTCCTGGTATTGTACCATGACATTACCGATGCCAATGAGTTTACCAATACCATATTGCTTTAACAATTGCGCTACATGTGCGTACAATGCATGTGGTAATGTGCCCGATTGTAATATATCGGATAGGATGACTGTTGTAGTATGTTGTCCGCTTTGTTGCTTCAAAAAGTCTAGCGCAATGGTTAACGACGATACATCGTTGCTATAACTATCGTTTAACACATAACAATTATTAAGTGCTTTTTTTAATTGCATCCGCATTTCTACCGGTTGCAACTGTTGCATTCTCAATTGAATGTCCTGCACATCTATTTGCAAAAGCAATAGTACACAACAACAGCTAATAGCATTATTAATGCTTGCTTTATCGGTAAAGGGCACTTGAAATACCCATGTTTGTTGGGCATAAAGGAAGGTAACAGCAGTGCTTAAACCATTTCGAATCTCTTTTTCTACCCGCAGGGTTGCTTCACTATTCCTGCTCCAAGAGAACAAATTTACATTTGCTAACGAGGCTACTTGGTGTATGTCTAGTAAACCATCTACATCTTCCCTACAAAAAACCAACTGTTTGGCACCGCGAAACAGCTTTAATTTTTCGAGCAACTTTTCTTCTATGTTAGCAAATCCCTCTTTATGGGCTTCACCAATATTGGTTAAAATGCCAATATCGGGCTGAATAATGGATGCCAATTGATCCATTTCATTGGTAGTAGAAATGCCGGCCTCAAAAATGGCCAAATTGTGTTGCGATTGCATTTCCCAAACACTTAAGGGAACGCCGATTTGGCTGTTGTAACTTCTCGGACTTCTAACTATTTTATATTGATGTTGAAGCAATTGGTATAGCCATTCTTTTACAATGGTTTTTCCATTACTACCGGTAATACCAATAACAGGATAACTAAACTGCGCTCTATGACTTGAAGCCAATTGTTGTAATGCCTTTAATACATCGCTGACATATAAAAAATTAGCTTCGGGATAGTTATCAGTAACTACTGCCTCTTTTACTACAAAATTGCGAACTCCTTTATGGTAAACGTCATCTATATATAGGTGTCCGTTTCGTCGAGGGCCGGATAATGCAAAAAACAACGACTGTTCGGGAAAAATAACTTTCCTACTATCGGTTAATAAATAAGCTATATGGTTATTGATTACCAAATGGCCGGTAGCGCCGATTCGTTTTTGTACCTCCTGAATAGTATACAACACAGATAATAGTTAGAAAATGAACAAATGAAAAGGTAGTATTTGTTGTTACCCTATTACACCAATACCTTTCAAAGCAAAAGCATGCTACTGTAAATTAAGCAATATTCAAATATCTGACATGGAATTGGTGCTTAAAAACGAAAAATGCAAAAGCGCAATAAACTCCCATTGCTTTTTAAATACGCAGGCATTATTATGTGCATTAGTGAATATCTTATATCATGCACTCTACACAATTGAAATTAGTCATTTATTTAGCCTATGCCTTGTTAATACCTAAGCGGTATGAAAACTATTTTTGACGCTTTGCCATTTTTTTATCCTGAAAAACAGAATACAAAATGGAACCGGTGATACAAGTTAATATCACAAGCAAGGATAAGAACACTTGGGTATTTTTATCTAACCACATAGATAAATAATGCTCGCCCAACATTTTAACGCCTATAAAAATGAGTACAATAGCAATACCTTGTTGCAAATAACCAAATTTATTCACCGCACCACGCAGTAAAAAAAACAAGCTGCGCAAACCCAATACTGCGAAGGTGTTGGAGGTGTATATTACTAACGGATCTTTAGATATGCCCATAACTGCGGGAATAGAATCTAAAGCAAAAACCAAATCGATTGAAGCTAGTAATACTACTACCACAAACAAGGTGGTATACATAGGTTTTCCATTTTGCTTAATCATGTATTTACCATCGCCATCTGTGGGCGTTAAAGGCAGAAACTTCTTTAAAAAAACATATACTTTGCTTTCGTAAGGGTTAAACTCATCGTCTTCGTTCGAGGAAAACATTTTGATACCGGTATACATTAAAAACACGCCAAAAATGTATAATATCCAACTGAATTTGGCTACCAAAGCCACGCCAAGCGTAATGAATATGATTCTAAAAACAATTGCCATTAAAATGCCTATCAACAATACTCTCCCATAATATTTTTCCTTTACATGAAACGAGGAGAAAATCAAAATGAAAACAAAAATGTTATCTACACTCAAACTCCATTCCATGAGGTAGCCGCTTAAATACTCTAATGCCAATTTTTGTCCTTCTTCAATCCACATAAAAACAAAAAATGCCATTGCAAGTGCTACCCAAAATAAGGTTTGCCAAATTGCCGCTTTAATAGTAATTTCTTTATTCGATTTACTAAGTAACCCCAAATCTAACAGTAAGGCAAATGCCAATACGATACCAAAAACCAAATACACAATTTGATGCGTTTCCATATACAAATGATTATTTACAATACTTTTGTTTGCGTTGCCAATTAAAAAATATACCCACCAAAACCATCAAAAGTACTGGCAGTAATACGTTTATCAGTTGCCATTTGTTGCGTTCGGTAGCCACCAATTCTTTATTTAACAAGCGTAACTTAAAATCTTTGTTGCGGCTTTCAAAAACGGCATTTTTTGAAACTAGATAATCAATACTATTTAAAAAAAACTCCCGATTGGCAAACCGGTAATTTTCGAATGGCAATACACCCATTTCTAAAGGACCTGTTGTTGCCGATACGGCATTCGTTACAATATCAGCATCGCTCATCACAATTTGCTTTCCGGGAACAGCCGCCGAAGCCAAATAGGGTTTACCGCTTTGTGCCAAAACGCTATCTTTTTCAGCTATTCCAATACGATGGGCGTATAACGATTGAAAGTTACCCTCTAGCAGTACCGCTACCGGCACAAAACTTTTTGTAAAACTGTTAAAATCTTCGGCCGATTTTACACTGTTGACAGATACTAGGGCAGGGGTAGAAAGTGAGCGACTATTGGTATCGGTAGATAGTAAAATGGTTTTTTTAATTCCTTTAGCGGCTACTGTATCAATGCTTGATGGAAACACCGGTAATACTTTGTCCAAATTACGACTAATAGGATTGTTGTTATTGGCCGATAAAAGTGGATAGTAAGGCCAAGGCATCCGTTGCATTTTGGGGCTGCCGTCAGGATTGCGCCCAACCACCAAAGGTATTTTACTACAAAGTAAATCTTGCAATAAATCGCCATTGATACGAACACCATACTTAAACAACAGTTCGTCGATATTCAAGTTGCGATCAAAGGCCGTGTATTCGCCTTTGGTACGCATTAAGCTATCTAGTTCTGCATGTAATTTGTCTATGCACCAAATAATTTTACCGCCATTCATTACATATTGATCCAACTTCAATTTATCGCTATCTGTAAAGGGAATAGTAGGTTTTACAATCAATAAAGCATCAATCTTTGTAGCATCGGGGTATGCTGCTTTTAGATTAAACACACCCAATTTATAGTCGTTTCGCAGGCTTTGGCCTAAGTCGTTCACTTTCAGGTCAATAGGTTCGCCGTTACCTGTTACATAAGCAACGGTTGGTACATACTGACGGGTAAGTTTATCAATGGCGTTGATAAACTTAAATTCTAACAAAGCTTCGGCAGCATTGCGGGTTGCCTCCACATCTTCGGCAGGTATTTCATTAATTACATTAAATTGTTTATAAATTTTTCGGCTACTCCGCAAATCAATTGCAATGGGCATTTTTTTATTGATGGTTACCAAGGCCGAAGGAATGATTTGCTGAATGGTTTGCTTACCTGCTTGCTGCTGCGTAGTTTGAGCTTGTTCAAAAACCACACCTAAGCGCGCCAAGCTATCGTATAATTGGTACTTTACAGAATCTTCAGTAATCCCTTCATCGGGCTTTACGAACTTAAAACTAATTTGGTTGTGACTGTATAATTGTAGTTCCTCAAGCATATCTTTCACCGAAAGACTTAGTTTTTTGTAATCGGCTGGTAAGTCGCCCGTCAAAAAAACTTGAATTTTCACCGGTTCCTGACAGTTTTCAAGTACTGCAATGCTAGATTTACTTAAGCTAAATCTTTTTTCGGCTGTTAAATCTACTCTACAACGAAAAAAACCAACCGAATAGATAACTGTAAAAAACAATATCAAAGGCAGTAGCCAAGTAAATTTCTTAGGTGCTAATTTCATGAATACTAAGTTTTGCTAGCAAGGAGTTCCGTACAATACGAAACCATTATCGGGCACTATTGTCCATCAATTTATTGCGTGTTAACCACAAAAAGGTAACACTTAATGCAGCGAAATAAACAACATCCTTTACGTCTAAAACGCCTTTACTAATGCTTTTGTAGTGAAAATTAATTCCAATGAGTTCAATATAATAGGCCAATCCTCCCGGTACAAAAGGCAATTTGCTGATTGCATCAAATCCAATGTACATAAGCAAACAAATGAAAGCACCTACCAAAAATGCAACAATCGTGTTTTGGGTTAAACTACTTGTAAAAATACCAATAGCCGTATAGGCTATTCCCAATAACAGTAAGCCAATATAGCTGCCTATTGTGGCTCCAACATCTATACCACCAACACTACTGAGTTGTTGCAAACATATGGGATATACAACAGTTGGTAACAAAGCAGCAACCGTTATTAGTATGGCTCCAAAAAATTTACCACACACTATTTGCATGGGGGTAAGGGGCAAGGTGCGCAAAATTTCGAACGTACCTATTTTTACTTCTTCGGCAATGCTACGCATGGTAACAGTAGGTACTAGGAATAAAAAAAGCCAAGGTGCAATGGCAAAAAAACTATTGAGATTGGCATAACCAAAATCTAGCACATTGGTTTCGGCAAATACAAACAAGTACAATCCATTCAAAATGAGAAAGAGAATAATGGCAATATAGCCTGTTATGGTACTAAAAAATTGCTGCCATTCTTTTTTACAAATCATCCACATAATACTTCAAAAGTAAACTTCTTTGGGCTTTGTGGCAAACATAGGCACATTAATTAACAAAAAGAGGCCACAACCGTAGTTGCGACCTCGTGATGGATGCTTCTCTATGCAAAACTAGTTTTTCAATAATTTTTCGGTTTCGGTACCTGCATCGGTGGCTACTTTTATCCAATACATGCCTTTACTAAGCGATTGTATTGGCAAACTTATTTGCTGTCCGGCTCTCAATTGATTAATTTGATAGCTAAAGTGTACTTTGCCCATTGCATCTGAAATGGTTACTTGGGCTTTTTTAGTATCGGTTAACAATTTAAGTGTGGCGATGTGTTGTGTAGGATTTGGAAATACCTGCCACTGTGCTATACGGTTGGTTTGCGTAGCTACTTTGGTAATGGTAGAGTAAGAAAAACTACCGTCGTTATCAACTTGCTTAATGCGATAATAGTTAATGCTTAAAGGCTGAACATCGGTAAATGCGTAATTTAGGTTATTGGTATTGGCCAATTGAGTACCAATAGTAGTAAATGAAACCCCATCTGCACTACGTTCTATTTCGTAGTAATGATTGTTGGTTTCGCTTGCTACCGACCACTTCAAAACTACACTTGCAGCAACTTTATTAGCGGTAAAGCTAAGCCAGTTTACCGGCAGTATTTCTTGATCTACATCCTTCGATGCATATACCGCGTAATCACCACTAGCCAACGTAAACGAGTTAGAAAAGCCACTTACATTGATGGTAGCAGCACTTACACTATTGCCTGCACCAACCACTTTGTACCAAGTACCGTTTGCGGGAAAATCGACACTTTGGGTACGCTGACCTGTAGCAAAGTTGGCAAAGGCAACAATACTCATGTTGGGATGATACATACGCAATTGTTTCACCTCGCCAGCCAAACTATAAGTTGGCGTGGAACCATTCATCAATGTACCATCTGTAAATGTTGGCACGAGTGTAGAAAGGTTACGCATGGTAAATAATTTAGCGTAAACGTTGTATAAATTGCGACGAGCTGTAACGTTATAATAATCCCATCTTATTGGTTTAGGACTTGTTCTACAGTCGCCTACAGTTAAATCTTCACAAGTATTGATGCTAAAATCGTATCCTACTTCGCCAAATTGCCAAATCATTTTTGGGCCAGGCATTACTCCAAATAGAGCGGTAGCAGCTGCATTGCGTTTCATACTTGTGTTCACATCTACATTTATTGGCGTTGCACCAAACATTCTATTTTTATAAGCCAATCTTTCTTCGTCATGGCTTTCCTGATAAGCAATAAGGTTGCGTTGACTCCAAAATGCCCTATCAAAAGAATTGGTTAAATCGGATCCGGAGTTTGGATAACCCATGGTAGCATTATTGTACTGATCGGTCATTTTACCCCAGAACATCATGCCATAATTACCCATTTGCGCTTCTTCACCATTATCGCCTAAATGTTCCAATATGCAATAAGATTTTGGAGAAACGGCTTGCATTTTATCGTATATTCTTTTCCAAATATCAATACGTCCTTGGCTGTAAGCACTCCAAACACCTATATCGGCGGTGTTCATGTTATCGGGAGTAAACCCTTTCGATAAATCCCATCTAAAACCATCTATTTTGTAATTTATCAACCAATGTTCAATTACCCTGTCGACAAAATCGCGCGAGGCTTGTGTATTGTGGTTAATATCGTAACCTACGTTAAATGGATGGCGCGCATCTGGATAAAACCAAGGACTATTTGTTGCGGGCTTACCTGCTGCTGCGTTCCAATACATTTGCACCATTGGCGATTGACCAAAGGAGTGGTTTAAGGCAAGATCAAGTACTAGTGCAATACCTTGAGCATGGCAGGCATCTACCAATCTACGCAAATCGTATTCAGTACCATACATTTTGTCTGGAGCAAAGTAAAAGCTCGAATTATATCCCCAACTATTGTTGCCCTCGAACTCGTTAACCGGCATCAATTCAATACAATTAATTCCCAAACGTTTTAAATAAGGCAAACTATCTATAATAGCTTGGTAACTTTGACGGGTTGAAAAATCGCGCACCAACAATTCATATACCAAAAGGTTGCTTTGTTTAGGGCGGTTAAAATTGTTTACTTGCCAGTTATAAGCTGGTTTGGCAGTTTGTAAAATACTTACAATACCGGTGGTTTTTCCTTCAGGGTATACTTTTAAGTTAGGATAATTTACAGTAGGAATGTATTTATCGTTCCAAGGATCTAACACTTTTTCGGTATTATAATCAGGCACTTTTAAATTACCATCAATAATGAACTGATAACCATATTCTTCACCAGGCTTAAGACCTGTTAATTTAATCCAATATCTGTTTGCGTCAGGAGTTACGTTCATTTGGTATTGGGCTTTTTGCTCCCAATTGCTGAAGTCGCCAATAACAAACACATTTTGTTTAAGCGGAGCAAAAAGTACCAAAGTGGCCGTAGTAGCATCGTTAGGATCGTAATTGATTCCATCTTTTAAACCACTTGGCAACGCAGCAACTGTATTAGCAGCTGCAATTACAAAATTGATGGTATCTCTAGATACAGAAGACCCATTGATAGCTTCTGCAATAATTTGTTGGTTACCTGCTGTAGCTATTGTGGTACTTGCTGCAACAGTAATTGCGTTGGTAGCAGTAGCAATTTCGTTGCCATTAAACAACAATCTTAAACTAGCTGGCAAACTGCTATTTGCTGTAATACCAATGGCTTCACCAATGTTTTTTGTAATGGTTTCGGCTTGTGGCGTAAACAAAGGATGACGCAAAGGGTTATCAATTCTTACATCTAAACCTCCACTGTAAACAGGGATAAACATGTCGCTTCCATCAAAGTTGCGCAACACGGAAGTTCCTGCAGCATTCCTAAATAAGATTGCAATTTTACGTATAGACTCTGTTGGGTCTGTAACGCCATAAAAAGCTTTGATACCTCCGGTGATGGTAAAAGTAAGTTTTGTGCCTCCAATCGGGGTGCATTTTGCTGCCGCATTGGTAATAGTAGTACCCGGCCAAGGAAATTTTGAGTATTTCCAATCGGTATTGGTAGTACTCTTGCTTGTGATAACGCCGGTATGCACCACTACGTCGTTCACATTGGTTAACCCTGCGTTACCTTTGGAAATATCGACTGTAATAACTATATTACCGGTGCTATTTTCCTGAACAAATGCAGGGCTAGTGCTGAGTAATTGGGCGTTTAGTTGTAGTACACCCAAAAAAGCTAAAAGAAATAAAATTTTTTTCATGAGGAAGCTTTTTGAATTTGATTAAACGTGTATTTTTTACACATTATTGATTTCAAATGTAATTTTAGTGCATTTAACACTACTAGCCAAATAATTACTGCGTTTTTGACTTTTTTTTATGAAATGAACAAAATGGACCAAAAAAATAAGAAAATACCAACTGAATATTTTAAACTCAGTTGGTATTTTAACAACAAGGAGATGCTTAGTAAGTTGTAAAAGCAAAAAAAATACAAAGCAAACTATACCGATTTTACTATATGCTTTTTTGTTCTATTTAATGCAACACCAATTCCTGCGGCTAAAAAAAGAGAAACACCTCCGTCAAAGGGAATATCGTTAGTACCTCCTTCGCCACCTGGTAAAGCACCTTCGCCATCTCCAGGGCCCAGCTCACCGACCTCAACACTGCCGGCTGTGCCGTTAGTTGTGCCACTATTGTAATTTGGACTACTAGGAAATGGATTGGTAGCAATACCACCCGATTCTTGCGCATGTACCTTTGTACACATCAGCCCTAAAACAATTGCTACCGCAACTGTGGGTTTTAACTTTGAATAAATAGATTGCAGTTGCACGGCTAAATTTTCTTGTTTTATAGAAAACCTTGATTTATGAAAGTTTTCAAAATTAGTTAAGTTATTGATTGCTAACGAAAAAAAATTCACAGAGCTATTCGATGATAATTTTTTTCACTGACAATATTTCTGTTCCATTACTTATTTTAACAAACCCGCTTCCAGAATACTTTAATTGTTGCAAATTGATGGTATTAACAGATGTACCACCCAAATGGTTTACTACTTGTTGATGCAACAATTTACCATCTACACTCACCACTTGTACAGTATATACACCAGCGTTGGCTTTATTAATGTACAAATTCAAATTACCTTGATGTACTATTGTTGGATACAACAACACACTCTCGATGCTGTTGGCCTTTTTCACAAACAAAGTTTTGGAATAAACCGCCTTACCAACAAGGCTATTTGTTTTGATTCTGTAATAAGCATCCGCATTAGCACCTTTTTCATCAACAAATGTATAGTTGGCTACACTAGCTGTTTGCAAAGCCTTGGCAGTAGATAGTGATATAAATGATTTACCATCGTTACTTTTTTCAATTATATAGCTATCAGTCAACATGAGTAATTCATTGTTAGTTTGCCAAACAAGTGTATTGCTGCCGGCATTTTGCGTAGCAGATACTTGTGTAAACAATACAGGTAAAGGGGTTGGCTCCTCGAATACAACAAAAAATCTATTTTGATAACTGTCCAAATCGCTCGAAACCTCAAAATCTAAATTTGCAACTGTATTTTGGGATATTGCTTGTTTGCTATTGGTTAGTTTATCGTATAAATAGGCTTGTAAAGTTGGATTAAAGGTACTTGCATCTATTGATAGAGCATATTTGTTTCCGGCTGTAACATTCCATAAACGCATCGAAATGGTATCGGCAACAGTGGGCAGTGCTCTTTTCTCGATAGACAAATCGCGCGTTTGCACACGGATAGCGATATTTTCGGTACTATTTGCCATTTTGGGCGCATCAAAAATATTGATATCGTTGGTTTCGTTAGCCGAAAATTGAACCAAAGCACCATCTGTTACTATGTTCTGTTTTAGCAAATTGATGCGCAATTTGTGCGTTACAGAAGCATTTACTTCGCCAAATACATTTTTCAATTTTGTGTTGTCGGTAGTAAACTTGTCCGCCTCTTGAAACTCAATTATCAGCGGATTTCCTGTATGATCGTTTTGTACAAATACACTTTGTCCGGGCTGCAAGTACTCGTTGATGTTTAAACCGCCCACATTTACATTACCACTATTATCTACTGTTACCCATGCACCCGCACCGGCATTCGCCTGTTGCTGCCAAACCCAAAAATAGGGTGATAATGCTCCATTGCTATACGACGCCCCGTTACTTCTGCTATAAACACTTCCCCAATTTACCGCACAAGGGTAAGGATTGGCTATGAGTGAATATCCATAATCACTGTTGCTTTTTCCGGATGGGGTTGTGTTTTTATTCAATCGGAAAGAGGAAGATGGTGGCGCTGCCATGGTAAAAGACGGATTAGCGTCGCTACTTAACGTAACAGTGCCATAACAAAGTTTACCTGTCACTCGCAGCGTAGTGCTTGCAGCATTCATTTCGGGTGTAAAAGAAAACAAATCAATAGTTCTATCTCCTCTAATAGTTGCCATATATCCTTCAAAAGGCAATAGCTGCTTGGTTTTGGTATTGGTTACTGCTGCAAAAGCATCAGCGGTGGTGTAAGTCCATAAACTACTATTGCCCGATGCTGTTTTATCCAAACCTGTTGTAGCATCGTTACCGGCAGCTCCTCTCAAGCCAGTAATGTGCGTACCATAGCCGCTAACTGTTGCAGCCGATTCCTGCCAATTTTCATATATATATGCATTGCTAATGATACCACCTGACGCGATATTTCTATAGCCACGTTTGGTACTATTTAAAAAACGTTCTGCTTGTATACCATCGCTACCATTGTACATTAAACTAGCTCCCGAACCTACCACACCCACTTGGGCTGTGTTAGAAATGGAGGTAGATTTAAGCAGTATCTTATTGCCGCCAAATGTAAGCGTACCGGCAGTAGGTGTAAAGAAGCCGCTTACATGTACATCGGTGCCTAACGAAATAGTTCCACCGCTCGTTCTATTTAATGTAAAATTATTTAATAAATTAGTAGTGCCCGGCGTGCCATTATCCATTGTCAATGTACCGAAAGCACCCGTACCTCCAATTACTAAATTAGAAGTTGATCCTCCAACAATACCAGTTCCTGACAATGTACCGTCTAATGTTAATGTATTACTTGCAATAGTGAGTTTGCCTTGCGTAAACGTTAAGGCTCCTTTTACACTTCTATTACCAGCTAAAGTAACAGTGTTAGAAGATGACGCTAAATTAATGGTAACATTAAAAGGCACTCCGGCACCCACGCTAGTACCTGATAGCCATTCGTTATTGGTTGTATAATTACCACTTGTGTATAGCAGCGTTCCTGCAGACCCATAAATTGGGGAATTGGTATTACAACTGCCATTCGCATTTATTTGCAAAGTACCATTGATGGTAGTAACTCCTGAACCAAAATTAACTCCTTTATTTAGGGTTATTTTTACATTGTTGTCCGTAACAAGCGTACCTACTCCAGCACTCTGATCGATAGTTGCCACACTTACGCCGGATGCAAAAATTATTTCACTATTGGTACTGCCCGTAATACTTCTGCCTGTAGCATTTACTAAAATAGATCGTGCTTGATCACCAGGAATATTTACAGAATATCCATTTAAGTCCAAGGCAGAACTGCTTAACAACTGAAGCACTTGCGCTGTACCTCCTGCGGTTCCATTCAGATTCAAGTTGTTGTTGAGAATTAAATTGCCGCCCGTTTTGGAGTTGAGCAAATAACCGACCGTGGTAGTACCCGAGGTATTGCTCATTTGTTGGTCGGCATTGCCTACAAAAATCAATGCGCGATTATTGCTGACCAATCCATTTCCAACGACGCTATTTTGGTTAATCCAATTACCAGAGCCGCCAATTCGCAAATCGCCACCCACTGCACTCGACAATGTTATTGCTGATCCGGTTCCAATGGTAAAATTGCCATTGCATTGACGGTAGGCTGTGGCACTGCCAAAATTGATGGTTGCATTACTCAAAGTTACATGAAAAGGTACCCCTACGCCCGATGCCGCATTGGTAGCCCATTCTGCAGAAGCACCATAACTTGTTACGCCATCATATTGCAAGGTAGAACCTGTGCTATAGGTAGGCGGATTGGTACTAACATAACCACCACCACTTATTTTCAAAATAGCATTGTTGGCAAAAGTGGTTAAACCCGAACCAAAATCCACCCCATTACTAATAGCTACGGTACCTCCCGAAACTGTGGATGTAACCGATAAAGTTGCACTACTAGTGCTAGTAACTGTTTTCAAACCCGTAATGGATACCAAGCTACTCGCATCGTTTAAATTGATGGTTTTGGTAGTGCCACCGGTGGCACCATCTAACAAAATATTACCTCCATTACCACTAATGGTAAGGGTAATGCCATTGCCTATGTTTAAAGGTCCGACGTTTCTAATACGCAATACATCACCTACTGTTCCAGTGATAGATAGGTCTTTGGCTAATGTTAATCCACCTGAATGACTATTTCTATTACTCAAATAAGTAAATGATACGGTACCGCTACCTGCTACCGTTTGCGCTGCACTGCCATTGAAAACAACCAATCGACCATTATTGGTAAAATTACTGTTTTGGGTAAAGTTGCCTGCCACGTACAAATCTCCCGAAGTAGCATTAAGGGTAAACGTACCTGCAGAAATCAATAAGTTACCCGCCAATCCTCGATCAGTAGAAGGCATTACTACGTTGTTGGTACTAGCAATAGTCACGTTTTGCGGAACACCTGCGCCCGCACTAGTACTATTACCCGTCCACTCAGTAGCAACATTATAAGGGTTAGCAGTACTATTATAAATTAAAGTTGAGTTGCTACCATAAATAGGCGCATTGCTAGATATCCCTCCACTTGTATTGATTTGTAAATTTCCGTTTACGGTAACCGCATTACTCAATGCAACAATTCCGTTTACGGTAATATTATTCACTGTAATGGTACCACTTACGGTACCTGCACCAGCAAAAGTAACTGTACCACTGCCCGCTGTAAATGTAGCAGAGCCGTTGGCCAAAATTGCACTTGCAGCCATTGTTAAGTTTCCACCACTTGCCATAACAACAGATCCACTATTTGATAATGTACCTGCTATAGTTATTGCACCTGACGCACCAAATGTTAGCGAAGAACCCGAATTAATGGTTAAGTTATTGAATGTAGTATTGGTTGCTGCACTATTTAGCGTAACAGCATGAGCAATAGTTACATTTGCTGAAGCGGGTGGAACATTGCCTCCAAGCCAAGTAGCCGCGGTGTTCCAATCAGTGGAAGCATTACTTACGTATCCCAAATAAGTGAATCCCGCTAGTGTTGCTGTACCTCCCGGCGTTGTTACGGCGACACTACCACTTGTACCCGTACTTACGGTTGCTGTTATTTGTGTGGCGCTATTAACTGTGTAAGAGGCAGCTGCAACTCCTCCAAAAGTTACTGCACTCGCATTAGTAAAATCGGTACCAGTAATGGTTATTGTTGAACCTGTATATCCGGAAGTAGTAAAAGAGGAAATGGTTGGTAATGGAATGCCTAAAAACGCATCGTCTTTACCAACAGCAAAGTAGGAACCTGATGGAATGGTTGACGGATACTGTGAACTTCCGGTGGAAGTAGCGGTAAACGGATTAGCCCCTGCTAATGTTGTGGCTACTTGTGTCCAAGTTGTACCGTTATAAAAAGACAAATAAGGAGTAGTACCAGCAACAAAATTGGTTCCTACATCGCCACTATTGTATTGGGCAATTACAGGCGTTAAATTACTGCCGCCACTTACCATTTCGGTAATGTACCAACTCCTGTTCACGGCTTTGGTATTATCGTTGGTATTAGCAACTGAACCATTTACAACACGAATACCATATGTATCCGAAGTGCCTGAATTGGTTAAAGTAATTGGATTGTACGAACCATTACCTACAGGAAATAAACGAGCAGTTGCTGCCACCACATTCAGTAATTGCCCGGTTGAATTAGTATTTACATAACTGCTAGCTCCACCACCACTTACGGCACTAGAGAGGGTTAAGTCGAAAGTACCTAAGGTAATATTACCCGATGTTAGAGTTAGGGTATTGGTGATGGTTAGTGACGCACCAAGGGCAATGCCTCCCGATCCGTTGAGGGTTAGATTACGAATGGTATTTGATGAAAACAAAGTAGCAGGAAAACTGATTAACACCGTATTCGCAAATGTAACAGTAGCACTTGTATTGGTTGCATCTATCAAACCGCTTGTTCTGCTGATACTGCCAGATATAGTTAACGTGTTTGCACCCACTGTTAACGTACCATTGGTTAATGCTAATATGCCACTTACTGTTTTTGCTCCATTTAAAGTTACATTGGTTCCACTATTTTGTATGGTAACATTAGCAGGCGAGTTAGTAGCGGGCCATTCTAAATTAGTAGCCGTGTAGCTTCCGCCGTTGTTGTATACCAAAGTACCTGTTGAATAACTAGCGGCAACACCACTAGCTGATTGTACATAACCATTGTTGTTAATTTGTAAACTACCACTTACCGAGAATGTACCATATTTACATAAAAGCCCTCTACTTAAAGCTAGTGTACCACCGGTATTAACCGTAACACTATGAAATTTCTTTTCATCATCTGCCGAACCAGTTGCATCGCCGGTTAAAGTGGTAGTACTGCCATTTGTTATAACGAGTTGCAAATCGTTTCCTGTACCATTATCAGTTCCATAAATGGCACCTCCCGTGCTCGTAGATATAGTAATGGTTTGTGTGCCACCATTCATGGTTAGTGTACGTGCAGTACCGCCAGTTGCTTGTAAAGCACCATTGGTAACGGTTAAGTTACCCGCCAATGTTCTATTAGCGGTTAGTTGTACCCAAGTGTTATTGGTGATAGAAACAGCATTGGGTGGATTAGCGGATGGCCATTCTAAACTTTGGTTGAATTTAGCACCAGATCCACCACCACGATTGTAATTAAGTAAGGCCGAAGCTCCATAAACAGGCGAGTTGGTAACTATGCTTGATCCACTGTTCATGGTCAAAGTGCCATTAATGGTAGGAGCCGTTGTTAAGGTTGTTGTGCCATTAATCGCAATATCATTAAAAGTGGTGGCAGTAGCGCCATTAATGGTGGCACCACCACTAAATGTAACCAAACCTGAACGTTGTGTAAATGAACCGGAATTGGCAAACGTACTTCCCGAAGCTAGTGTTAAACCAAAATTAGATGCACTTACATCCAAGGTACTTCCATTATTGATAGTGAGTATACCTCCATTTACATGCACGTTTGCGCTAAGTGTTATGGTACCTATACTACTGTTCAACGTTACATTTTGCGGACCGGATGCAGATGGCCATTCCAAACCCTCTGTCATTGCTGTTGCATAAACAAGTGTTGAAGATGCACCGTACGTAGGTGAAGTTGACGTTACTGATGCCCCTGAGTTCATGGTTAACGTACCATTAATTGTAGAAGACTTTGTAAGTGTAAGTACTCCATTGAGCGTTAAACTAGCAAAACTACTTGCTCCCGGCGAACCATTAAATGTTGCACTTCCTACAGTGGTAACTGTTCCACTAACACTTGAAGTGGAGTTCATAGTTACTGTACCACCCGAAGCTACACTAAAACTGCCCGTTAATGCTCCGTTTAACACGGCGGTATTAAAGGTAGTTGACTGCGAGCCGGCTATTGTGCCACTTCCTGCGAAAGTTACATTGCCAGTTGCCGTTGCATTATATCCTCCGCTTGTGCTACTATTATTGGTAAAAGTACCTCCTGATGCCA
>JAIXOS010000083.1 GCA_027486695.1 Chitinophagaceae bacterium
TATCCATTACGTTAACGGTATATGCACCGTTGTTGGAGCTTTGAAAATTAGCAATAAACAAATCTTTGGTCGTATCTGTAAGATTAGCAGGGCCATTCCATATATAGTGAGTATAATTACCCGTTCCGCCGGTAGCACTTGCCGATAAATGTACAGTGGCACCCAAATAATTGACTGCGGGTACCGTAATTGCAGCTTTTATGGTAGGATTGACCGTTATCACTGATGTGTCTGCGTAACGAATATAGGGTGCAGCAGGATAAGCAGTTGTATTGGACGACCTAGTAGTGGTTAACCTACACCGGTATCGCGCTTGCTGTAAACCCGTATTTACATTTCTTATTATCAGCGTATCATTGGTTACGCCGGAATAGCTTGCCCCAAATCCATTGGTGCTATTAGTACCGGTAGGCCCCGTACTGAGCGCACTCCAAGCATTGTATGCGCCATTTGAAAAAGTACTAACTTCCCACCTGTACGTAGTAGCATCGGGTATGCCGGGATAGGTCACCAACATTACTGAGTCTTTCACGCAAGCATGTACATCTGTAAGGGTACTATCTTTTTGGTATACGCGAACATAATCCACTTCCATCCATTTTCCATCAAGCGAATCTGGCTGCGGTAAATCGAAAGTGATGGTAGCGGCGCTTAAATAGATAGGTGCAAAATCAAAGCAATTGACAATTGATCCATATTTTTGTTGGTTTGCAGCACGTCTTATCACTTTACCATCTAAATACCAAATCAATTCTTTTTCGTTCCATTCCATTCCCATTGTGTGATATTGGGTAGCAATGTTGTACCAAGGACTGGGATTGTATTTTATACTTGCTTCCGGATGCCTAAGCCCGCCGGCACTGTTCCGGAATGTATCGGTCCAATTGTGTACATTCGTTCTTACTTGTTGACGACCATTGGTTGACGACGCTGAGTACCACCCTTCATTGATATCAATTTCAAAATTTTTGATACTCGTATCGCTATTTTTGGGAGACATAAGCCAAAAAGAATTGTTCGTACCCACTGTACCAGCCACTTTGTATCTACATTCAAAGTATCCAAACTTAAATTTTCGTCTCGTAGTAATAGAGCCTGCTGTCCAATTGTAAGTCCAAGCACTTGCACCACTACCGCCACTTGTTGTCTCTTTTTTATACAATAACTTCAACACTCCATCACCCTCAACAGCATTTCTACGCCACCTGCTACAATTAATTGAGGTACTTTTATAGCCGCCGTTGAAAGAGGTCCAACCTGTATCCAAATCGGAATCGTTACCATTAAACTCATCGCTCCAAACCATTTTCCATTTTTCGTGAACAGGCGGCTGCGCAAGCAGACTTGAGCAAAGGCATTGAAGGGTTATCAATAATAGTATGGCGTATTTCATATAGCAATATTTATTTTCTTATTTTATCCATTTATACTTCCTAAGCCAATCTACAAAGGATTCGGTCCATTGTAAGTTAGCTAGTGGATTGTAGGTAGCAAAGCCATGTTTTCCATGTTCGTATACAAAAAGCTCTACGGGCACTTTTTGTTGTAAACAAGCAGATGCATACAACAAAGAATTGGCAATTTTCACTTGTGCATCGTCGATAGAATGTACCAAAAACGCAGGTGGCGTTGAAGAGGTAACGTGCATTTCGTTAGAAAACTGCAAAATAGCCTCGCTTGTAGCATTGCTTCCCAACAATTGTAAACGCGAATATTTGTGCGTAATACTGTCTTTAAAGCTAATGACCGGATATACCAAAGCCGAAAAATCCGGCCTCAAACTCGTCTGTTGTTTATTGTCTATATAGCACTCATTAAAGTGTGTGCTAACACAAGCAGCTAAATGTCCTCCTGCAGAATAGCCTAAAACACCAATTTTATTGGGATGTAAACCAAATTCTTTTGCTCGTTCGCGTACCAATTGTATGGCTCGTTGCGCATCCTGCATTGGCACAATTGCTTTGTTTGTCAATACCGCATCGTTAGGTACTCTATATAACAATACAAAAACCGTAATTCCTTCCTGAACCAATCTATTTGCCGTAGACACTCCTTCCATTTGCGTCAGCACATCGCTATATCCCCCACCCGGTATCACAATTATTGCGGTACCATTGCCTTTTTTTTGCGCTTTTTTATCTGGTGAATAAATGGTTAAAGTGGGTTCATATTTAATTTGTTTCACGTAAGTGGTATCTTTTCCATGCCGCTGTACCGTAACCATTTTTTTTTCTGGCCCTATGTACGATTGGTTAAAATTGGGTGTACTATCGGTGTATAAGCGAACTGTTTTTTGTCCAAAAGCAATGCTGCATTTGCACAAAAGCACCCAACTACCTATCCCTCCTAGTAGCCATCTTTTTTGATTAAAAAAGTTAATTACACCAATAAATAACGACAAACGGTAAGTGGCTGAAATTTGCATTTTATTGTTTAATAAATTTTTCCACCAACATCAAATCTCCAATAGAATAGCTAATAGTATAGGTACCTTTTGTTAATAAATAGATGTTGATTTGTTTACAATTAGGTGAAAGGGTTGTCTTTTGATGAATAAACCCTTGAATATCCCTAATGCAAATATGCAACATAGGATTTAAAAAGCCGCACCAACCAAAACAGCGCTATCCAACCATAAAGATGCCCAATTGCTCCCATTCGCTTTCTCATGCCTCAGAAAGGCTATCGCTTGTTGTTCCATCAGTTCTCCTTTAAAACTTCGTGCATTTTTGCAGCAATTGTGGTACCGATGTCATTGAGTCCCTCTTGGTTATAATGTACAAAATCGTGCATCCATTTTTTTTCTTCAAAAAGGTGTGTATTTTCGTACACAAGGTGTACGTTAGGAATGGTAGCACAAACCTGCTTTTGAATAGCCCTTACGGCATCGTTTCCCGTAATCGGCCGTCCGGATTGATAACCTGTATGCACGATAAAAAAAGGCAGGTCGTTACCGTACACATCCCTAAAACGTTGAATAAGCTGCATCAAAGCCATTAGGTAATCGTCGGCTGTTGCTTTTCCATCATTAATGGCATTTGCGTCTCGTTCCCCCTGCATCCAAATAACACCTTTTAATGGCAAACCCGTTTTAGCTATTGCTTTATTGGTTTTATCAATACAGTTTTGCCAAATTTTACCCGATACATCCCAAGTATCAAATAGTGCTAATTCCGCTTTATTACTACATGAAGCCCCCCCTCTTGCAGCCGTTAACACGTACACATTCTTACCACTTAGTTGGGCAAAAGTGGCTGTAAATGCCGGTAATATGCTACCTGTTTTGGCAGGTTCAAGTTGCAACCACTGTTGTCCTGCCGGATCGCGAAGGGGTTGTACACTATCGGTAAGTACGTTATATTCAAATGCTTTTGGGCAAAGCAGTAAATTGCTTTGTGCATTCTTGCCCAAACCACATGCATTGCTTTGACCGGCCAATAAAAACAATGACTGCGCCTGTACCGTATTTATCCAAACAAATGAAACAAGTATAAATACATTCAATATTTTCATTGCACCATTAAGGTTTAAATTGTAAAGGAATGGCTACATTGTAATTGTCTTCTCCATCGTACACTGCGCAATACAATACAACAGGAACACCTTTTTCAAAAAGCAACTGTGGTCTTTCCAATTTTTTAACTTGTTTTTTGCCGGTAGTCCAAGGTATTTCGGGAATGGTAACCAACGGATTTTTGGCCGGATGCCAATCTAAGCCATCTGCCGATTCGAACAAGGCCAAACTAAGACCTACCTTTGTAAACGAGCCATTAAAATCTTTCACAATAGCCCAATATTTTCCGGATTGGTACCAAATAAATGGATCTTCTGCGGCAAACTTTACACCATCTTTTACAAAAATGCGTTTGGTTTGCTTAATAAATGGTCCCTCGGGTTTATCGGCAATTGCAGCACCATGTAACACGACTCCTCCAAATGGCATTTTACCATCACTTACGCCCTTGTAAATCATCAAAAATTTTCCATCGGGCCTTTTTACCACCGCAGGATTGGCCGCCATTAAATGGTCGAAACTTTTGTAAGAAGTATCAATAACAGGTTGTTCGGACCTAACCCATGGACCTAAAGGATGATTGGCAACAGCCACACCAATGCGTTGGTGATTTCGGTGATTCCACCATTCGCCATTACCATAATTGCCCATGTAATACAAGTAATATTTTTTCCCGAATTTGTATACGGTTGGGTTGTGGGTTACATCGGCATCCCAATACTTTTTATCTCTTGGTGCCAATATTACTTTTACATGTTTAAAGGGGCCTGTTGGCGTATTGGCTACGGCTACGGCTACTTCGCTTTGCGTAACCCATGCCATGTGAGTTGCTTTACGCGGCCACCTACTGTAAAAAAGGTAATACTTGCCATCGTTGCCTTTTACGGTACTGCCACACCATACCATAAAACTATCCAAACCAAATTTGGCACTAGGTGGCACCGGCTGTATCCATTTTGCCACATCAAAATCTTGGGCCAAGAGTTGGCCGATGGTTAATACCATGAACAATACAAAAACGGAACTTTTTTTCATAACACTTTGTTTGTTTTATTATTTCAATATTTCGCCTCTTATTAAAATTCTGCCTATATAAATAGCTTGTTGATTGTATTTATCAGGGTTTTGTGTAAAATCGGTCAAATTAGCCAATCCCAATATAGCTGCTTTGTCGGCTTTGGTCGCCGAAATGGTCATCTTAACCGTATGTTCGCCGAGCGGTACCGAAAACAATTCGTATTGTCCACGGTAGCGATTGTTACAGTAAACATTGAATCGGTTCAACAAATAAGGAAGCTGTATTTGTTCTTTGGGTAGTGTACTTGCGGCCGCGTTGTTTAACGAAAAAGGTTTTCCATCCACTTCTATTTCTAATTGACCTACATCGGGGCCACCGATATCAAAAATGCCAAATCCCGTTCCCTTGAAGCGAAAAGAAAACCCCTCGCCTACTTTGTTTGCTTTTAACACATTGCTGAACCAAGGAGCAAACTGTTCCAAATTGGGCATACCCTCCGTTTTTATGGTTTGCCAACCGGGGGTAAATGTAGCCACTTGCA
>JAIXOS010000412.1 GCA_027486695.1 Chitinophagaceae bacterium
GACTGGGGTTATATACCTAACATTGGCCCTACCGATATGGGGCTTAACCTGCATTGTTATACGGCTTTCCAAAGTATGGAAAAATGGGCGCAAGCACTCGGAAAGACTGATGATGTGATTAAATATCATCTGTTAGCACAAAAATGTAGTGATATTATTGCAGCTTATTTTAATTCTACCAAAACCACTACCGGTTATGATTTTGAGAAAATAGGCTATCACCGAACTGTACTTGGGGTACTCACTGGATTTATATCAACGGAATATCAAAAACAGGCTGTTGCGTTTATTAAAAAGCACATACTCAATTGTTTTCCCAATAATCCTGATGCACCTCGATTAAGTGGTCCAGGCGCAAATAATGCGCAATTAATTACACCCTATTTTGCCCATTATGCATTTCCACTTCTTGTAAATAATGGAGAAATTGATTTTGTGCTTGATCAATACCGTAAATGTTGGGGTTGGGCTTTGGAGGATGATAGAACAACTTGGCTTGAAGTGTTTGATACCCGTTGGTCACATTGTCACCAATGGGCAGGCTGCCCAACTTGGCAAATTTCACGCTATATTTTAGGGTTGGAAGCACGTTTTGATATTCAAAAAAATCGCTTTGATTTTGACTTAAAAGCTTGTTCGCTAGAGCAGGCAGAAGGCGATATCCCATTGCCAAGCGGAAATACAATTCATATTAAATGGAATAAAGCTAATGGTAATATTATTTACGAACTAAGTACAAAAGAGCCAATCACCATTAATATTCCAAAGGATTTATTTGCATCTAAAAAAGGTGTATTTGAGGTAAACAATAAAATAAGTTTTACCGTGCCTTTGGCTAATGCTGCTAGGAAATAAACAAAAGTTCTAACACCATAATTTAAGTAGGAAGTGGTGAATTAAAAATTTGTACATTCAAAATCAAACAATGTTTAAAATCAGAGCAAAAATGATTAATAGAACACAACACAGCAGAAAAGTAAAAAATTTTATTTCATCTGTGGTTGTATTATTAATGTCCTTACAAATAGTATCGGCACAAATAGTTCAACCAAAATCCAACATCAATTGGCCTTCCTTTATGAGCCAGCACGACCTTATTTGGGAAGAACTTCCTTTGCAATGGAACGAAGGTGCTTTTGTGGGTAACGGGCAAATTGGAATGATGGTTTATGTAAATCAAAAAGACAATAATATTACTTTTCATATTGGCCGGCAAGATGTAACAGAACATCGCAAAGCACCCGATAAAAAGTCGTCTATAGGTGTATTTGGGGCTAGTGGATTTAACGACTTCACTCGTTTTGATATCGGTAAAATGAACTTGAAACCTATTGGTAAAATTCTGTCTTGTAGCATTCGCCAAAACCTTTGGGATGCTGAAATTGTGGCTCATTTTGTAACTGATTCAGGTGCTATAGATCTGGTCGCTTCATGCCCATATAACAACAATGTGAATGTGGTAGAAGTGTCTTCAACAGAAAAGAAAAGCGGCGCAAAAAGCTACCAATGGTCGTTTAAACCAGGCAGGGCATTTCCTCCAAGAATGATTACCAAAGGCGATTCTTCGGCAAAGTATGTTCGTAATCCAGAACCACGTTTGTTTGAAAAAGAGGGCTACAATTTTTGTGAACAAACCTTAACTGCCGGTGGCGATTATGCTACCGTTTGGAAAGAACAAGAGGGCGCTAAACCCAATAGTAGCGTCTTTTATATGACCATTGCCAATGAAATTCCTGCGGCAAAACAATCTGCCAACAAAGGCAAACAATACATTGATGAGGTAATGAAAGGTGGCCTCGATAAAGCAAAAACAGCTAATCGCAATTGGTGGCATACGTTCTATCAAAAATCATTCTTATCCATTCCTGATGCCAAAATGGAATCGTTTTACTGGATTCAGTTGTACAAAATGGCCACCTGTTCAAGACCCGATGCACCTGCGGTTGATTTGTTTGGTCCCTATTTTCGTATCAGTACTTGGCCTTTTCATTGGTGGAACTTAAACATTCAATTGGCCTATTGGCCGGTATATGCAAGCAACCACTTGGAGTTGGGCGAAAATTATATCACCATCGTTGACGATAATTTTGAAACCTTATTAAAGCGTCATCAAGATAAAGCATTGGGTGATTTTGCTTGGGCCATGCACAATTATTATTGGCAATTTAGCTATGCCGGCGATTGGAAATCTTTGAAAGAAAAATGGTTGCCCAAAGCAGAAAAAATTGCACAAGCATATCAATCCAAACTCATTCGCAATGCAAGTGGCAAGTTAGAAATAGTACCGCTTGGCTCTCCCGAATACAAAGGTTTTGAAACTTTTCCCAATACCAATTACAACCATGCCATTTTACGTTGGTTGTTAAATACGTTAATCACGGTTAACGATAAAACAAATGCAGGAAGCAAAGACGTAGCAGTATGGAAACAAACCCTGACAGATCTTTCGCCATATCCCGTTGATGCAAATGGATTAATGATTGGTAGCAATCAACCTGTTGATATGTCGCACAGGCATTTCTCACACTTATTAGGATTGTATCCATTATTTCAATTGAATCCGGATAATAAGGAAGATAAAGATTTGGTAGTAAAATCAGTAAAGCACTGGCATCAAATTGAAAATGGTAAAGCACTAGCTGGATATTCATTTACAGGGGCTTCTTTGTTATATACTAGTTTGGGTATGGGCAATGAAGCGTTAGATATTATGCACCAATTTTTGGGCGATAGCATTCGTAAATCAAGAATTTTGACCAATACTTTTTATGTAGAAAGTGGTGGTAAAAACCCTGTTATAGAAACCCCCTTAAGTGGTGCGGCAGGTGTCATTGATTTTTTGTTGCAAAGTTGGAAAAACAAAATAAGAATATTTCCTGCCATGCCGGTTGATTGGAAAGAAGCATCTTTTGATCAGTTAAGGGCCGAAGGTGGCTTTTTGGTAAGTGCTGCCCGAAAGGAAGGTAAAACACAATGGGTACAAGTAAAAAGTTTGGCAGGTGAACCTTGCGTAGTGAAGGTAAACGATTGGACAAACATGATAAGCAGCGATAAAAGTATTCGCATAACTAAAACGGCTGTTCCGGGTGAGTTTGTAGTAGCACTAAAAAAAGGACAGCAGGTAACTTTAGTTCCTGCACTAAGCACAACACCTTTGGTATTGGCGCCTGTTAAAAACAATAAAAAATATTTCAACGCCTATGGCGTAAAAAAAGGTCAACAAATTAAAGGAAATCAATTTTGGGCAGAATAGATAAGAATCAAAACACCACTATTTGCTCAAGCGCTTTAAAAGTAATTTCATCATGAAAAAAATAGGTATCGTTTTTCTCTTAGTTGTAATACAGTCAGTTGTATTTGCGCAAAGTACTTCGCCTCAACGGTTATCGCTAGATAAAGGCTGGCGCTTTCATTTGGGGGATATTCCCTTTCCCGAAATTAATACTGGCTCTATGAGTTATGCGAATGCAAAAGCAGGAAAGGCATGGGCTTCGGCTGCACCTGACTATGATGATACCAAATGGCGTAAACTCAATCTACCACACGATTGGGCAGTTGAAGCACCTTACGATTCCACCACCAATGCCACGCAAGGGTATCGTAAACGTGGCATCGGCTGGTACAGACGCTATTTTAAAATTGATTCATCTGACAGAGGTAAACATATTGAACTTCAATTTGACGGCATCTCAACACATTGCACTGTTTGGGTAAATGGCAGTATTGTGCACCGTAATTGGTGTGGCTACACTTCTTTTTATATTGACATTACTTCCGTTGCAAAATATGGTGACGAGGTGAACAATATTGCCATTCGAGTAGATGCTGTTGATCAGGAAGGTTGGTGGTACGAAGGGGCAGGCATGTATCGCCATACATGGTTGGTGAAACGTTCCCCTGTTCATATTATAACCGATGGTGTATTTGCACATCCTTTAAAGCAATCAACAACAGCTTGGACAATTCCTGTTGAGGCAACTATTGAAAATACCGGAAAAAATGCTACAGACGTTGAGGTGGAATCCATGCTTTATGATCCATCCGGCAAATTAGTAACACAAGCAGCTGCGGCAGGAAAAGTAAACATGTTAGGTCAACTTGTTACCAAGCTAAATTTACAGGTTAAAAATCCGCAGTTGTGGTGGGTAGATAATCCGGTTTTGTACACTGTTAAAACCATTGTTAAGCAAAGCGGCAAACAGATAGATGAACTTACTACTTCGTGTGGATTTAGAACCATTCGTTTTACCGCTGATTCTGGTTTTTATTTGAACGATAAACATGTAAAGTTACAAGGTACCTGCAACCACCAAGATGCTGCTGGTGTTGGTGTTGCAGTTCCAGAATCGTTGTGGGATTTTAGAATTAAGAAGTTGAAAGAAATGGGTAGCAATGCCTATCGTTGCGCACACAATCCTCCTGCTAAAGAATTTTTAGATGCATGTGACAGATTGGGGATGCTGGTAATGGATGAAAATAGAAACTTCAATGCGTCACCAGAATATATTCGTCAGTTGCAATGGATGGTTCGTCGCGACCGTAACCATCCTTCTATCATCCTTTGGTCGGTATTTAATGAAGAGCCAATGCAAGGCAGTGAAAGTGGTTATGAAATGGTGCGCCGTATGAATGCCGAAGTAAAACAATTAGATACTACAAGGCCAGTAACTGCTGCTATGAATGGTGGCTTTTTTGCGTCTATCAATGTATCTCAAGCGGTAGATGTGGGAGGCTTTAATTATCAAATTAATAATTATGATCGCTTTCACAAAGCCAATCCCACTTTGCCTTTAACAAGCTCAGAAGATGTATCTGGAATTATGCAACGTGATGTATATGTAACAGATAAAAATAAACATACGCTAGACGCTTACGATACGCAAAAGCCAAGTTGGGGCGTAACACACCGTGTAGGTTGGAAAGCTATTGCAGAGCGCCCTTATTTGGCAGGTTGTTTTGTTTGGACAGGCTTCGATTACCGTGGCGAGCCAACACCCTATACTTGGCCAACGGCTAGTTCCAACTTTGGTATTATGGATGTTTGTGGGTTTCCTAAAACGGCGTTTTACATTCATCAGGCACAATGGGTAACCGATAAAAATGTAATCTACTTAGTGCCGCATTGGAACTGGCCTACAGACAGCATTGGCAAAAGCATGAAAGTAATGGTCATGAGTAATGCAGAAACGGTGAAACTGCTTTTAAACGGCAAAGTAGTTGGGGAACAAAAAGTAGATATTTATGAAATGAATACTTGGCAAGTGCCTTATGCACCGGGTAGTTTAGAAGCGGTAGGATATAAAAATGGAAAAGAAGTATCAAGATGTAAAGTAGAAACCACAGGCCAGCCCGCCGGGCTTCAACTAGTGGCAGATAGACATTCAATTAATGGCGATGGTTGGGATGCCATGCCTATAACTGTGCAAGCAATTGATTCAAAAGGAAGGGTAGTAAGAACTGCAAATTTGCCTGTCGAATTTGAAATAGTCGGCACAGCAAATATTATAGGCGTTGACAATGGCGAC
>JAIXOS010000154.1 GCA_027486695.1 Chitinophagaceae bacterium
GATGTTCGTTTTACGGCATCTCCCAACTTGGCGTAGATTATAATTATTGCACTCGGCGTATGGCTTTGCCCCAACTTGGCGTAGATTATAATTATTGCACTCGGCGTATGGCTTTGCCTACGCCGTTTTTGGTAGTAATTTTTACTATAATTGTCAATTTTTTATTGAATAAGTATAAAAATTAGTACATTCAAAAATGCCATACATTCAATTATTGTAGAAAATGCTACCTAAATGCGAAGGCGTAGGCACAGCCATACGCGGCCTAGCGTAGATACTAAGCTACGTCGCAAGTAAGGTTAGCAAACTTGCAAGGGTTCTGTGCTAGATGCCTGTTTGCGCCAAAATATATGCTTGCTCTTTCATTTTGTAAATTGCCTTTTGTAATTTTTTTTTAATTTACAATAGGCAATTTACAAAACTGTAAACCAACAATTATTTTATACGCAGTATTTACAAAATAGTAAACGGTTCACTTATTTCATGCAATGCCTGCCTTTATAAAGAATGCTACGAAGAATTTTTCAGCATCTTCTCCTACTAGGCTTTGTATGCTTGACTGGGAAAATGCGTTGTGTTGAAAATTTGTATAACGCAATGTCCCTAACGCATCACCTAGCTAGGTGGCATACATTGCTGAAAAGAAAATAAAATCTATTTTAAACTATCTCTTTTTGGGGGTTTAATACTATTTGCCCACTTATCAAAATCGGTGTAATGGGCAATTTTGCCATACGAATATTTTATAATATTCAATTTTCCATTGTTGTAAAAACCCCATGTATGATAACTTGTCGACTTGTTGTACCTTATTGTGTAGACATCTTTTGAGAAATTTTGACACATGAAATAAGTAGCAAAGAATGGAGACTTTTTATCTTCACAATTAATGATTCTTAAATTTTTCCAGTAACCATTAATTTTATGAAACTCTGTAAAACCTATAATTGAATCCTTGTAAAAACCCATGATTCCTAAAAAATTACTATCTACTACCAAAAAACGGTCTAATTTTTCATTTTCTCCCTTGTAATTATCCCAATCCAATACGTAACCCTTTAATGGCACGAGTTTAATATTTTTCAAATCAGAAAGTGCTGGTTTGGGAAAAAGGTCGCCTAATCTCCCTGTCGAATCATTATTAATGATTTCATTGAGCCTGCCTACAACATACAAACTGTTTGACATTACCAAAATCTTATTCTGTTTACCAACTCCTTTGACATAGTGTTTATGGGCGCAGCCAATGATACTCAAAAGCCAAAAACCAATGATAAGATAAAATATTATTTTTTTCATACTGAATCAATTAAATAAATAAACAGCGTTCCATTTCTGTAATGTCCATCCGTTCTTTGCCCTGTTCGTTTACAGCATCTTATAGTGCTGATAAGGGACATTTCTGATGCTACTGTTTACAACACTGTGTAGTGGATATTTGAGTTATTTACCCAATAAAGATATCGGTATAGTACTTTTTCAAAACATTACCTAAAAGCCTACCATGTACTATCAATTGCTTGGTGGACTTGGGATAATTGTTTAACGTGTTTTATAAATACGCACCCAAAAACTTTTGCTAACCAATTCAGGTCACAAAGATTTGCGATGAGGCTAGCAATCATCCGTTAAACGACGACTATAAAGTTTTTTTGTTTGCATTAAAACGCTCCAAAACGGTATCCATATGTTGCACAAATTTTTGAATATTGGCATCATATCCATAATGAACATCGCTTAAAGGGCGCATTGCTGTATCCAAAAACATGTACAAAGGCTGTGCGTTGAAACCAAATTTAGTGATTTCAAAATCAAGATTTTTTTGTCCTACAGTAGTTATTTTTTCACCTTTTGCATTGGTGTATTGTTCTTCAATAGCAAGTGGTGTAGACTCATCAACATATAAACTAATAAGGATAAAATTGTTTTTGATGCGCTGCAATACTTCCGGATTTTTCCAAACTTGCTCTTCCATTTTACGACAATTGGCACAACTATGTCCGGTAAAATCAAGCATGATTGGTTTATTGAGTGCTTTTGCTGCCGCAATTCCTTCGTTCAAGTCAAAATAGGCTGTTAGCCCAAAAGGTACATGTAGCTTATCAATGTATTTTTTAGGAGGCTGTGCAGCATTAACGGCACTAGTTGCAGATGTCTTGTATTGTAAATTATCCAAATTAAAAGCTTGCGTGGTGGCGGGCGGTACAAAGCCACTTAACAATTGCAAAGGAGCGCCCCACAAACCGGGCACCATGTATAGTGCAAAACAAAACGACCCAATGGAAAACAGTAAACGAGGCACCCCAATATGCGGCAAATCGGTATCGTGCGACAACTTGATTTTGCCCAACAAATACGCACCCAAAAAACAAAAAATAACAATCCAAATGGCTAAAAAAACATCTCTATCTAACAAATGCCAATGATAAGCTAAATCTACATTCGATAAAAACTTCATAGCTAATGCCAATTCTATAAAACCAAAACTCACTTTTACAGCGTTTAGCCAACCGCCACTTTTGGGCAATGATTTTAATAAGGATGGAAAAAAAGCAAAAAGCGAAAAAGGCAAAGCAAGTCCCAAACCAAAACCCAACATGCCCAATATAGGTGCCCAACTAACACCTTGCATACTCGTTTTTCCTAATAAAGTTCCTACCAATGGCCCGGTGCATGAGAACGATACGATGACCAACGTAAGTGCCATAAAAAAGATACCTAGCAAGCCTCCTTTTCCCGCTTTTTCATCGGCTTTATTGGCCCAAGAATTGGGCAATGTAAGTTCAAAAGCCCCAAAAAAAGAAATAGCAAACACTATAAATATAATAAAAAACAACAAATTAGAAATAGCGCTTGTAGCAATTGTATACAAAATGGTATCGCCAAAAGCGAGGGTTAACAGCAATGTAGGAATGGTATAAATAGCAATAATGGACAAGGAATAAACTACCGCATTGCGGATTCCCTGTGCCCTAGACCCACTTCGCTTTAGGAAAAAGCTGACAGTTACGGGTATTAATGGAAAAACACAAGGCGTAATAATGGCCAAAAAACCTGTTAATAAACAAACTAAAAAGGTATGTAACAAATTGTTTGCATCGGTTGTGGCTTCGGACTCTGTTACAGATGCAATTACTTTGGTTTCAAAAACTTCACTACCACTTGGATATGCACTATTGGCAGATGCTAACCAATTGAACGTGCCCCGAAATACGCTATCCGTCGGTAATCCTGTACAGTAAAATACCAATAGTGCACTATCGGCTACAACATTCACAGGAACTGTATTTCCTACGGGCGTAAATTGTTTTTGGATACCTTTTACAGCAACAGAATCAATAGTTACTTGCTTGGCCATACCACTATCCAACACCAACGAACTAGCATAGGCCACTGTACTATCTTTCAACTGTGGAACAAACAAAAGCAACTGTTTGGCCATTTTTACCGAAATATGCAATTCAGTATGCGCAGCTTTGGTAGCAATTGCTTTAAAATGAAACTGCACAGGTAAACTATCCTGTGCAGCAATGCGTTGTAACCCCAATAAGACTAACAGTGTAAAAGTTAGCCAACTATTTTTTCTCATACTGTTTTTTTTGAACACGAGCGCCTATTTAATCATACAGAAGTTACCAACCTCTATTTATTGCAACACTACATCGAACACTTTTTTAGTGGGTGGCAAGCACTGTTCGTTATTACAAACCATGAATTCAATTTTCCCACTGATGTTGGTTTTAACAGCCGTTTTCAGTTTTAACAACTGTGTAAAAACCACTTTATTGGCATAAGACAATACTTCGGCATTAAAATTATTATCAAACACTTTTTCCAGTTTTCCACTTTCTTTCACAGCTCCTTCTAATTTGAGCAGCGGATTTGGGTTGAAAATGAATTTTGTAGGCAAAGGCCCCTTTCCTGTTTTTTGTGAATAAATATGCCAAGGCTTTTCCAAAGTGGCGGTGGCTACCAATTCGTAGGTATCGGCATTTTTCTTTTTAGCCTCAAATTTCCAAGTAACAGGATCTTTTACCTGCGCTTGTACAAACAATACAGATGCACACATTAGTAAACTTAAAGCTATTTTTTTCATTTCGTATTAATTTAAACCCAACAATTCAAAAACTTTTATTCCATCTACATTGCCTAGTTGCGCATTCGTTGCGCGTTCAGGATGTGGCATCATTCCAAAAACATTGCCATTTTGGTTACGAATGCCGGCAATATTCCTTACAGCTCCATTAGGATTATTGGCCATTAATATTTGACCTTCACCGTCGGCATATCGAAACAGCACTTGGTTGTTGCTTTCTAATGCATCCAATGTTGCATCGTCGGCAAAATAGCGGCCTTCGCCATGTGCTATAGGTATTTGTAAAACACCGGTTTGGGGATTTTGCAAATACACATTTTTGCATATAAACTGTTGATTAGCATTTTGCAATAAAACACCTGGTAGCAAACCACTTTCGCACAAAATTTGAAATCCGTTGCAAACGCCCAATACTTTACCGCCTTTATTGGCAAAAGCAACCACACTTTGCATCATTGGACTAAACCTAGCAATAGCACCACACCGTAAATAATCGCCGTAACTAAATCCGCCCGGCAATACAATACAGTCGTCTGTAGAAAACATACTTAAATCTTGGTCTTTGTGCCAAAGCATTACGACTTCTTTACCTAAATCATTTTGGAGAGCATCTTGCATGTCTCTATCGCAATTAGAACCGGGAAAAACAACAACGCCAAATTTCATGAAATAAAATTGTAATTAATATAAATATAAACGATGATAGTATATTACTAGTGGGCGCAAAGTTATGCGCAAACCCACAATGGATTTGTTACTTTTTATACAAAAACCAATTATTGTAGGCAATCCAAGCAACACACAACCAAAAAAGTATGTTGGGAATGAGTAATTTTTTAGGGTATAAAAAAATATTAGAAACAAAAGCCGCAAAAGGCATAATGCAAATAATGGTGCTTTCAATACCGGCATTTTGGAAAATAAAAGGAATAGGCAGTAATACAAAAGCCATCACAAGCATGGCGCTCCAATTTTTGCGAATTTGAATGAGCATTCGACTGTTTTGTACCGACCAAACATTAACACCTAACAAAAATAAAAGTGCCGCTAGCGACAAGCCAACCCAAAAAACAATTGGATGATGCAATTGTGGCACATGTAATTGCAAATTGGGAATGAAACTTGGCAACAATTGCATTTTATCGTTCAAATACAGGAGCGAAACAATTAAATAAAAGGGCATTATAATACCAAACAACAATACAATATATTCGCTGATACTGAAGGGGCGAATGATGGCAACAGAAAACAATACCACAATTAACAATATGGCTGTTGGCTGGTACAAAAGCACCGTGGCCCCTACAATTAAACCCGTATTAAACAACAAACTTTTGGGCTCCGGATTGTTGTACAATTTGGTAAGTTGGATAAAAATCCAAATGATAAATGAATTGGCAATTAGCGCCGACGAGAGTGTAAACCACTGTGTAAAAAAACCACTTAGCAACACAAACGATAAGGCTGTGGTATATCCATCGTTATTGAACATTTTTAACTCCGCCATCAAAAAATCGAGCCGAAGTGCTTGAATGATCAACAAAGCGAGGTAGCCAAAAAGCAGTAAATTATTTGGCAATCGGCTTATATCTTTTGTCAAAAAATAACTCAACAAACCATCATCGCCGGTTATTGTAATACTTAACGGTTGGAAAAACAAATGGGCATGTACCAACATAGCCAATATAATTACAAATGCAATGCTGAGTATAGATTTATCTCTAAATAAAAAAACCACAAGTTTTTGTTTAAGCAAATAATAAAATACCGATGATTAACAAATCCACAATTGGGATGGATGCTAAAAATCAATTTTTGAAAAACAAAGATAACTGCGATACAAACAAGGTATCACGATTTGTTTTAAACCTGTTTGTTTGGCAAACTTGGGCATAAAGTCGTACTCCGTGCGCAAGTTTCTAAATGCAGGTAGCCGAATAAGTTGCCCTTCGGGTGTTATAGACTGATCGGAAAGGATAGTTTGTCTTTTTTCTTGCATATTGAACAAAAAATGCAACTCACTACCGGAATTTAAAACACCGTACCCAATAAAATTGTCCGAATTGTCATCTACTTGGGTTTTTAAAACCGTATTTCGCCAATCTAATTCCCCACCACTATTAACCGATAGTATAACCACATTTTCTGCAAAATAGCGGTTGATATTATTAAAGCTATTGTAACGACTCCACGGAAAAAACGAATTACCAAACCCGGTGCCATAATAACTGTTATTAAAGGCTCCGCCCCCAAAACTTGGATTAAAATAATCCCACCTATTCAAATTATTCCCCCTACTTGAACTGTATACATTTTCGGCGGCGATGATAAAACTACCGTCTTGTTTCAATACAATATTGCGTAAAAAGAAGTCGTTAAAAGCCACTTTTGAATTATTTTCAGGATTGGCATCCCTGCGTAATTCTTCATCAAAAGGAATGGTCGCTTTTTTATTTACCAACTGCAATGTTTTATTCCAAGTACAGAAAAACAGCCCATCAATATCGCCCCGTTTTTGTTTGCTGAAAAAAGACAGCAACAAAAATGTTTTATTGCGGTTATCTACCTTGATTTTCAAATCGTCTAAATAGAGTTCCTCCACCGGTAGGTCCACTGCATCAATTGTATTAACAAGTTTATTCTTTTGAAGAATTGTAATCTTATTGATTTGGTCGCTTTGCGAAAATCCACTTGTACGAACACACAACATATCGCCATCATTATCCAATTGATACTCGTGTAAAGCCATGTATTTATCGGGCATTTCTATCTGGTTTTGCACCTTATTTACAAGCTTCAATCCCAATTGATTTTCAAACAATACCGTTGTAAGAATGGAGCGTTTGCCATTGGAATTATTTTCCTTAATCAGCATGAAATACTGTTTGTCATCGCTGTAAATAAGTTTGTAGATTTTATTAGCAGAAGTATTGTCAATATCGGTTGTATCTAAAAGTTGAGGCTCGTTTTTTACACTACCATCGGTTTGAATTTTTAATGACATGGCATAAACAATTCCCTTTTTTTGATATTGGTAAAATAACAAAAAACCATCCGGCACTTGTACACATTCGTTGTTAAAAATGCTATTCGGCAACTGCTTAAGGCTGTTTTTTTGAATGACTTCCATTTGACTGTTATACAAGACGATGGAATGGGCATCATTTTCATAAAAATAGATTAAAATGTTGCCCTTAGATTTACCCATTATTTGAAATTGGGTTGTAGTACTTAAATCTTTATCCGTTTGAGTGTATACAATATTTTGCGCAAACACACTTTGGTATAAACAGCAAAACACACTTATCAGGCATGTTACAAAAGTTTTCATAAACAACAGTTTTTAACTACACGCATCCATCATTTGGTTAAAACCATAATGCAGCCCAAATGTAGGTGAGCAATTAGGTATTTGACACATTGGAGTGTGGCATTTCATTACTTTTCAAGCATAATGATAAACATAAATTACGCCAATTGTGTTGCGCCGAGGCATTTATTAACAGTTTTTATTAAAAAAAGCGGATTTGCAAAAACAAATATTTCATTACCTCAAAAATCGCTCTACATTTGACATGGCATTTTATCAATTATGCCAATTTATACCTCATTCAATGTTGTTGATTATGGCCTTGTTGAATACCCCTATCAAAAGTCCTCCATTTCTTTCCGGTCGTATTTTTCCATGTTTACTTTGTTGTACATTTTAATTTTTTTTTGTGAGCAAGCACATTAATAAAGTTTCTTCTGCCGGTTTAATTATTGCGTTAGGAATTATTTATGGCGATATTGGTACATCGCCACTGTATGTATTAAATGCCATTATCAATGGCAAAGTCATTACCGAAGAGTTGATTTTGGGTTCGCTATCGTGCATTATTTGGACACTGACCCTTCAAACAACCTTAAAATATGTAATGCTCACCCTAAAGGCCGACAATAAAGGCGAGGGAGGCATTTTCAGTTTATACGCCTTGGTTAGGCGAAGAAAAAAATGGTTGGTGATTCCGGCTATGATTGGCGGTGCTGCCTTGTTAGCCGATGGTATTATTACGCCACCTATATCGGTAACCTCCGCAATAGAAGGGCTGCGCCAAATAGACCGTTTCAAGGAAATTGAAACCAAAACCATTATGATTATTGTAATAGCCATCATATCGATGCTATTTTTTATACAACAGTTTGGGACAAGTACTATTGGTAAGTTGTTTGGCCCTATCATGGGCGTTTGGTTTGGGATGCTCGCCATATTGGGATGCAGCCACTTGTTTGATGACATTGCTATTTTTAAATCTTTGAGCCCTCATTATGCAGTTACTTTGCTTACACACTACCCTAAAGGATTTTGGATTTTAGGTTCGGTTTTTTTATGTACTACCGGTGCCGAAGCTTTGTATAGCGATTTAGGACATTGCGGCAAAGGCAATATTCGAGTTTCTTGGGGTTTTGTAAAAGCATGTTTGATTCTTAACTACTTAGGTCAAGGTGCTTGGTTGCTTTCGCATTACAACAACCAAATGATTCCGGCCAATATTATGGCCGAGGGATTCAATGCTTTTTACGGCATCATGCCGCAGGGTTTCAAAATTATTGGTATCATCATTGCCACAGTTGCAGCTATCATTGCTAGTCAGGCGCTTATTTCCGGTTCATTCACTCTCATTTCAGAAGCTATGCGCTTGAACCTGTGGCCTAAAATGAAAATTGTTTATCCTACTGAAGAAAAAGGACAATTGTACATTCCGGGTATTGGCTTTTTATTGTGGATTGGTTGTATTGGTATTACACTGTTTTTTCAAAAATCTGCCAATATGGAGGCGGCCTATGGTTTGGCTATTACGCTATGTATGATTAGTACTTCTATCTTATTGGCCAACTTTTTTGTAAGCCATAGGGTACTGCCCATTTGGATTTACTTATACTTGATTGTCTATTTCACCATTGAAGTGTCCTTTCTGATTGCCAATTTAGAAAAATTTCCTCATGGAGGATATGTAACACTTGTTGCAGGAGGCGCATTGTTTACCGTAATGTATGTATGGTTTAGAAGCAGAAAGATAAAAAATCGCTATGTTGAATTTGTTCGACTACAGCAGTACATTCCCTTAATGAAAGAACTCAGTGAAGACGAAACGGTACCAAAATTTGCCACTCACTTAATTTACATGACGAGTGCCAACAATCCTAAAGAAATTGAGCACAAAATCATTTATTCTATATTAAATAAAAAACCAAAAAGAGCAGACATCTACTGGTTTGTACACGTAGATGTACTTGACGACCCTTATACATGCGAATACAGCGTGGACCACATTGTAGCCGACGATGTAATTAGGATAGAATTTAGGCTTGGTTTTAGAGTAGAACATAGAATCAATTTGATGTTACGAAAAGTGGTTCAGGATTTGGTAAACAACAATGAGGTAAACATTACAAGCCGCTACCAAAGTTTGGAACGAAACAATGTAGTTGGTGATTTTCAATTTATTGTATTAGAGAAATACTTAAGTCAGGATAATGAATTGCCAATAACCGAGCGCATCATTATGAAATTATATTTCTGGCTAAAAGAAATCAGCTTGAGCGAAGAGAGAGGTTTTGGCTTAGACGTAAGCAACGTAACAGTAGAAAAATTCCCTTTAATTGTAGCACCTGTAACCAATCTTAACCTCAAGAGAATATACGATTCCCGTTCTCATCATTAGCAAAAACGCACCGACCATGCAAAAATTGATGGCATTGTATATTGTGGCATTACTGTTTAGCGCTTGTACCAAACAGAATAGTACCACTAAGCCTTTAGCTTACCTAGCTATTGGCAATACATATGCCAACACTGCCAATCAATATTACTTAAAAGATGCAGATAGCGTTCTGCACACCTATTCTGGCTCTAATTTTTTATTGAACTACGACTCTGTGAAAGCCGGCATAGTACGCTTGTACGTAATTGATAAAAGCAGCCTGCCGAACAAAACAACCTTTGACACCCTTTTATCGTTAGGTCAAAATACGTACACTACTTTTTTCTTCCCAACCAACAAACGCCCACTTATTATTACAGATAACGACCAACAAAGTATTGCAGCCAATTACTGTAAAATACGTATGGCAGTAGTATCATCCGATATTATTAATGCCAAAATACACATAACACTTACGGGTGTGCCGTTGGTGTACAACTTTAGCAACAGATATTTCAACGATTTTAAAGTACAACCTGCCTACCACCAATTTTGGGGCATACCCATAGGCAACTACCAAATTAGTAGCACAATGGCAGATGTAAATACAACAGCTTTACAAACAATTGCTGTCCAAGGCAACCCTTGCGTACTTAACAGCAAAGGCTCCTATACTTTGGCTACCAATATTTTTGCAGATACTGCAAAACGCTATGTTGAAACTTATTTGTTTAAACACAACTAAAATGCCCCTCAACATATTGTCAAAGGGCATTCAGTTAATTTATACCATCATCCATCCATTCAATTACATTTTACTTTCAATTTGATGGATTGCTTTAACGGTTTTGAAAAAGGCATCTGGAGTTACCGAAATAGTATCTATCCCCTCTTCTACTAAAAACTGCGAAAAATCCGGAAAATCGGAAGGCCCTTGACCACAAATACCCACCACAATTCCTGCTTTTTTCGCCGATGTAATAAGCATAGAAATCATTTTTTTAACCGCAGGATTCCGTTCGTTGTATAGGTGCGACACGAGTGCTGAATCTCGATCAAGTCCAAGCGTTAGCTGTGTTAAATCGTTAGAACCAATAGAAAATCCGTCGATGTGTTTGGCAAAATCATCGGCCAACAGCACGTTTGAAGGCAATTCGGCCATAACATATACCTGCAAACCATTTTCGCCCCGTTTCAATCCGTACTTTTCCATTACCCCATACACTTGTAGTAATTCTTCGGGCGTACGACAAAAAGGCACCATCACAACCACATTATCTAATCCCAACTGTTCACGTACTTTTTTGATAGCCATACATTCCAAACCAAATGCGGCTTGGTATTTTTCGGAATAATAACGTGATGCACCCCTCCACCCAATCATTGGGTTTTCTTCATGTGGTTCAAAGTAGCTACCTCCCAGCAAATTAAAATATTCATTGCTTTTAAAATCAGAAAATCGTACAATTACTTTATTAGGGTAAAATGCGGCTGCAATTTTGGCTACACCTTGAGCTAATTTTTCAACAAAAAAGCGTTCGCCACTTTCATAACCACGTATTAAATGCCGAATACTTGCCGTAAGGTCGGCATCGTTCATTTGTTCGTGCTGCATCAACGCCAATGGATGCGCTTGTATATAATTATTGATAATAAATTCCTCCCTTGCTAAGCCAATACCTTTGCTTGGCAAATGTGCAAAATGAAATGCTTTACTTGGAGAGGCTACATTCATCAATACAGGAGTTTTAATTTCCGGCAAAGAAGTTAAATCGTATATTTCTTCATGAAAAGGGATTGCCGAATCGTAAACATAACCTACCTCACCCTCGGCACAAGAAGCCGTAATAACTTGCCCTGCTTGTAAAATTTCCGTAGCATTGCCACAACCCACAATAGCCGGCACACCCAATTCTCTTGCCACAATTGCAGCATGACATGTACGTCCACCTTTATTGGTAATAATAGCGGAGGCTTTCTTCATGATGGGCTCCCAATCAGGATCGGTCATATCGGTAACCAATACAGAACCGGCTTCAAACTCAAAATTTTGTATTTCATGTTTGGCCAAAGTGTGCAGCATTCTCACTTTACCAGAGGCAATTTTATCGCCTACTGCAATACCTTCTACAATTATTTTATCGTGTCGTTTTTTATCTTCAATGATGTATTCTGTGATAGAAGTAGGTTGTTTACGCGAGTGAATTGTTTCCGGACGTGCTTGTACGATAAATAATCCACCTGTTAAACCGTCTACCGCCCACTCCACATCCATTGGACACCAATGATTCTTGATACTAGAGTAGTAGGTTTCAATTTGCATCACCCATTTCGCAAGCTGTAATATTTGGGATTCGTTGATACAAAATTGCGCCTGCTCGCTTTCCGCAACTGGCACAATAGTTACCCTTTCGCCGGGTTGACTACTGTAGACCATTTTTTTGTCTTTATTACCCAATTTTTTTTCGATGATGGAAGGAAAACCCTTTTCCAAAGTGGGTTTAAACACAATAAATTCATCGGGAGATACGGCGCCTTGTACCACCATTTCGCCCAATCCTAATGAACCATTAATTATCACCGCATTTTTAAACCCGCTTTCAGTATCAATTGAAAAAGCCACCCCCGAAGCTGCTAAATCTGAGCGAACCATTTTTTGTATACATACTGATAACCCCACCAAAAAATGATCGTAACCAAAACTTTGTCTATAACTGATAGCTCTATCCGTAAATAGGGACGCAAAACATTTTTTTATACACAACAAAAGCGATTCTACACCCGACACATTTAAGAAAGTTTCTTGCTGTCCTGCAAACGAAGCATCTGGCAAATCTTCCGCTGTTGCAGATGAACGAACGGCCACATCTACCATTTCTTGACCATATAGTTCGCACAACTGATTGTAAGCCAATGTAATATCGGCAACTAGTGAGGATGGAAAATCACCATTTTCAATGAAAGAACGAACCGATTCACCCACTTCTTGCAATGAATGGATGTCGTCCAACACCAATTCGCCTACTTTTTGTCGGATAACAGTATCTAACTGGTTGTGGTCTACAAAGGCTTTATATGCCGCAACTGTAATAACAAATCCACCAGGAATAGCAATGCCAAGTTTGGTAAGATTTTGCAACATTTCACCGAGAGATGCGTTTTTTCCTCCCACAATATCAATATCGTGGATGCCCACCTCATGGAGAGGCAGAATAAATTGTTGGCCCATAGCAAAGGTTTAGAAAGCGTGATTAAGGTTTAATGATAGTTTGTTTGTAGGAACAAAAGTAGTATGCAATTGAAAAGTTCAATGGCACAAATTTAGCCAAAATTGATACTATCTTAACCACTTAATGTATATTGCACGAAAACAAACAACATAATAGCATCATTGTATTTTTTTTTTTTTTTTTCCGAACAA
>JAIXOS010000306.1 GCA_027486695.1 Chitinophagaceae bacterium
ACAAAACCATTCTTTCTACGATAATTACTTAGAATTAGAATACGATCTTAGTAAAGTACTGTTCATTGCTACGGCCAATAACCTACAAAACATCCAACCTGCATTGCGCGACCGATTGGAAATCATCGATTTAAGCGGGTATGCAGTAGAAGAAAAAATAGAAATTGCCAAAAAACACCTGTTACCCAAACAACGCGAAGCACACGGCCTAGCTAAAATTCCATTTAAGGTATCGGACAAAATCATCGAAAAAATCATTGAAAGTTATACCCGAGAAAGCGGTGTTCGCGAGCTCGACAGGCAACTTGCTAGCATAATGCGTTATCAAGCCAAAGAATATGCTATCAACAACCAAGTACAAAACATTACAGCCGTTGCCGATGTTGAAAAAATATTGGGACAATTTAAATACACCAACGATATATACAAAACAGTAAACATGCCCGGTGTAGCAGTAGGCTTGGCATGGACTTATGTAGGCGGAGATATCTTATTTATAGAAACTGTTTTGAGCGAAGGAAAGGGCGAACTGCAACTTACCGGCAATTTAGGCAATGTGATGAAAGAAAGTGCTGCTACTGCCTACACGTATTTACAAGCCAATGCTGCAACAATAGGTCTTTCTGCCGACGCTTTTACAAAAAACAAAGTACATATTCACGTACCCGAAGGCGCTACACCTAAAGACGGACCAAGTGCTGGTATAACCATGCTATCCTCATTAGCAAGTGCTTTTACTCGAAAAAAAATAAAACCCTTTTTGGCAATGACGGGCGAAATTACCCTGCGTGGACAAGTATTGCCTGTAGGCGGGATTAAAGAAAAAGTATTGGCGGCCAAACGTGCCGGCTTGAAAGAGATAATCATGTGTTGGCAAAACGAAAAAGATGTAGCCGAAATTGATGCAGCCTTCATCAAAGGCGTATCCTTTCATTATGTAAAAACTATGGATCAAGTATTGCAAATTGCGCTCGTTTAATATCGAAATTTGCTTTACGACGCTTAAAATTTATCGTATCTCAACAATCACATAGCAAATGCAAACTGTAATTTGCTGCTATTTATTTTTAAACCAATAATTCATACCATTATGGCAATTTCTGCAGGTCAAACAGCCCCAGATTTTTCACTCTTCGCATCCGATAAAAGCCAAGTTTCGCTTAGCGATTTTAAAGGAAAAAATGTAGTGCTTTTATTTTTCCCTTTGGCATTTACCGGCGTTTGTACAGCCGAATTGTGCAACGTACGCGATAACATTGCATTATACAACAGTACAAATGCACAGGTACTTGGCATTAGTGTTGACAGCTTGTTTACACTTGATAAGTTTAAAACGGAACAAAATTTGAATTTCCCTCTTTTGAGCGATTTCAACAAAACAGCTGCCACTGCCTACGATGTACTTTACGAAACCTTCCCTGCTTTCGGCATGTTGGGTGTAAGCAAAAGAGCCGCCTTTGTAATAGATGCTAACGGCACAGTACAATATGCCGAAGTATGTGCTACTCCCGGCGATTTGCCTAGTTTTGAAGCTATTCAAAACACCCTTAAAAGCCTATAAACATACTTGCCATAGAAGTTTTTGGTACTTCTATGGCATTTTTTTGCTTTATCAGTAATAAATTTATTAGTTTTGAAAATTATCACTACCTTGTAAAGGTATCTTGTTCGCATTTTTTACATGAAAAAAACACGCTCACTACATATTATCCATCTGTTGCTAATCTTGGTACTACTCGTTAGTCCACGTATCAGCAATGCCGGCAATGTAGGAGATTGGCCTACACGTGTTGTTCGGTTTTACACCAACCCTGCCTCTACATCCATAAAAAAAAAAAAAAAAAAAGACATTGAAAAGCAAGTAAATTTTCAAGTGTACAATTTTATGGGCAAGCGCCTTGTAGATGTACCCCTTAATGGCAATAAAGTGGCGGTAAACTTAGAAGCCTTCTACAGAGGTTTGTATATTTTCCAACTTCGCGACAAAGCGGGCACTATTTTGGAGAGTGGCAAATTTCAAATTGTCAAATAACTCCCTATTTTTCTGTTTTTCTATCTATTATCTTCGAAAGAATTCCTTACCGTGCCGTATGCGGGAATGGTACTTGATTGTTAGCTTACTCTATTGATTTACTGACCATTTTTATAACCGGAACAATCATTTCTTCTAACGAAATACCTCCGTGTTGAAAGGTGTTTCGATAGTAATTAACGTAATGATTGTAGTTGTTTGGATAGCACAAAAAACCATCTTCTTTTGCAAAGATGAATGAAGAATTTACGTTTGGTACCGGCAAGCCTGCCACACGGGGATCCTTAAAGGCAAGTACATCTTTGTTGTCGTAATTCAAATTTCGACCATGTTTGTACCGCAAATTGGTAGTGGTTTGTTTATCGCCCACTACTTTATGTGGTGTTTTTACTCTAACAGTGCCGTGATCGGTAGCTACAATCAGTTTTATCTTTTTATCGGCAATCTTTTTCAATGCTTGGTGCAAAGCGCTGTGTTCAAACCAACTTTTGGTTACACTTCTGTAGCTTACTTCATCACCGGCAAGCTCTTTCAATACTTCCATTTCGGTGCGGGCATGGCTAAGCATGTCTACAAAGTTGTACACAATAATGTTTAAATCGTTGCTGAGTAGGTTGTGTACGTTGTTTACCAAATTAACGCCATCGTGGTGGTGAATCACTTTGGTGTAGCTTACTTTGATGTTGTCTTTTTTCAAGCGTTTTAATTGCGCTCTGAAAAACACTTCTTCAAATAAATTTTTGCCACCCTCTTCCTCGTCATTTTTCCATTCAAGTGGAAATTTCTTTTCTATTTCAATTGGCAGTAATCCGCTGAAAATGGCGTTTCGGCTATATTGTGTAGCCGTTGGAAGTATGGAATAAAAGGTATCTTCTTCTAGTATTCTAAAACTTTCAGCAAAAATAGGTTGTATGGTTTTCCATTGGTCTAACCGCAGGTTATCAATCAAAATGAAAAAAGTAGGAATGTCCTTTTCAACATGTGGCAATACTTTGTACTGAAGCAAATTATGACTCATAATAGGGGCATCTGCACTTTTTGGGTCGATCCACTTGGCATAATTTTTACTGACAAATTTAAAAAATTCGGTATTGGCTTCATCCTTTTGATTGGCAAGTACTTCGCGCATTTCGGGACTGTCGCTTTTTTCCATCTCTAACTCCCAATACACCAATTTCTTATACAAATCCATCCATTCGTTGTAGTCAGGATTGCTATTGAGTGCCATAAACAATTCGCGAAATTGTTGTTGGTACGAGGTAGTGGTTTTTTCGGCAACCAACCTTTTGTTGTCAATGATTTTTTTCAAACTTAGCCAAACCTGATTGGGATTGACGGGCTTTATCAGATAGTCGGTTATTTGGCTCCCAATAGCTTCGTCCATCAAATTTTCCGTTTCATTTTTGGTAATCAGTACAACGGGTATTTGTTGGTTAATTTCTTTTATTTTGGCCAATGTTTCCAAGCCGGTTATGCCTGGCATGGTTTCGTCTAGCAAAACAACGTCTACAATATTGTCTTTTACATAGTCCAAAGCATCAAAGCCGTTGCTGAAGGTGGTTACTTGATATCCTTTATTTTCCAAAAATCTTTTTTGACTTTGCAGACTTTCCATTTCATCATCTACCCAAACAATTTTTACAACACTCATAAGTTCTTGTTTAATGACAATTGATTACAAAACGATATTCGGGTGCATGATACTCGAAATTTTTGCTTTAGCAATACTTTGGCAGGTTCAAATGCTGTTAAATAATTGGAAAAACTTGTAGGCAACTCAAGGTTGTTTTTTGGGGGTTGTTTTTTGGGCATAGCGCAAAATGGCTTCAATACTTTCGTTGCTAGGCGATTGTGGTGCTTTTTGGGCTACAAATGCCAAGTATTCTTTGGTTGTGCGCAAAGCTTCTACTTCTTGCCTCAATACGGCATCGTCTTTCATGGCTGTATCTATAGCTGCTTTTAATAACGGCGAAGCCCCATCATCATCGTACAGGTAATGCATTAGCTGCTCCTGAGTGAATTTTTGCATGTTATTGCTTTAATAAAATGTGAAACAATAGCTGCTTCGCAAAGGGTAGGTAGGATGTTATAAAAACGGACAGATTGTTTTTTTATTGTGAAGAAATTTATTTTTTACTTAAACTATCTTCTACAATCAAATAGAGATCTTCTCCGTCTTTTTTCATTTTATATCGCTCCCTTGCAAATTTTTCTAATGCAGCACTATTATTTTCTAGACTAACCAATTCATTTTGGGTTTCGGCTATTTGCTGTTGGTAGTAGGTTTTTTTTGCGGTTAATTCGGCCAATTTTTGTTTTTGTTGCAATGTAGATTTGAGGTCTCTTTCGTCAAAAAAACCAATCCATACAGTAAATATGGCCAATGTTAAGATGTACCTATTGGTAACAATGGGTAATGCGGGTTTTATTTTGTTGAAAGTGTTAATGATGTTCATAATTGAAACAAAAGTTTCCGAAATAACTTAACCGGCTTTGCCGGCAAAAGTTGAAAAAAGGTTGTTAAATATCCCAAAAAACAAATGGCGAATATAAAGGTATGCGTTACCTCTATTCGCCATTGTATTATTTTATTAACAAGTGTGCGGTAAACTGATGGCTATTGTAGCGTCAATTCATTCGACAACTTATTAGTAATTATTTGCCAAACTTAATTTTTCCGTTAGGGAAAAATGCAGTGCTTCCCAATTCTTCTTCTATACGAATCAATTGATTGTATTTTGCAATACGGTCTGTACGAGAAGCTGAACCGGTTTTAATTTGTCCGCAGTTAAGTGCTACAGCCAAGTCAGCAATGGTAACATCTTCTGTTTCGCCGCTACGGTGGCTCATAATGGTATTGTAACCATTGTTTTGTGCCAAAGAAACTGCATTGATGGTTTCGGTAATGGTACCAATTTGGTTAACTTTTACCAACAAGCCATTCGCAATACCTTTGTCGATACCTTGTTCAAGGCGTTTTACGTTGGTAACAAACAAATCGTCGCCTACTAATTGACATTTACTACCAATAGCTTGGGTAAGTGCTTTCCAACCTTCCCAATCGTCTTCAGCCATACCATCTTCAATAGAAATGATTGGATATTGATTAACCCAGCTTTCCCAGAATTTTACTAGTTCATCGCTGCTAAGTTCTTTTCCGTTGCTTTTGTGGAATACATATTTGTTTTTATCGCCTTTCCACAATTCGCTGTTTGCGGCATCCATAGCTATTGCTACTTCGCTACCCAATTTGTAGCCGGCTGCTGTAATTGCTTCCAATACGGTTTCAATAGCTTCTTCGTTACTTTGAATGTTTGGAGCAAAGCCACCTTCGTCGCCAACATTGGTGCTATATCCTTTTTTCTTTAATACACCTTTTAGGGTATGGAAAATTTCAACGCCCCAACGCAAGCTTTCGCTAAATGATGGTGCACCGATAGGCATTACCATAAATTCTTGAAAATCTATTTTGTTATCGGCATGTGCGCCACCGTTTAAGATGTTCATCATGGGGATAGGCAATGTTTTGGCATTAGTGCCACCAATGTACCTATACAATGGTAAACCGGCTTCTTCTGCGGCAGCTTTACTTACGGCCATACTTACCGCTAAAAGCGCATTAGCACCTAATTTGCCTTTGTTTTCAGTACCGTCCAAAGCTATCATGGCAGCATCTATAGCAGCTTGTTGGCTTACATCGTAACCAATAATTGCTTCTGCAATTACGTCGTTCACATTTTTAACAGCACCCAATACGCCTTTTCCTACATATATTTTCTTGTCGTTATCTCTTAATTCTACTGCTTCGTGAATGCCGGTACTTGCACCACTTGGAACCGCTGCGCGACCTTTAGCTCCGCTATCGGTTAATACATCTACTTCTACTGTCGGATTGCCACGGCTATCCAAAATTTGACGGGCATGAACCTCAATAATGTAACTCATGTTGTTTAAATTTTAATGTTAAAAAAATTATACTTATTTAATGTTTGTTTGTTTTTTGCAAATTAACACACTTTATGTTCAATTATGTATGATGTAAGTCATTACACAACTGTTAAGCTTTTGAAAATTTCTTCCAAACTGCTACCATCAGTTTGCAGCGATACAATGTTCAAATTGTGCTGTATAGCCAATTGTAGCAGTTGTTTGCGTATTTCATCGGGGGCAGTAGTTTGAATAGCAAACTGACCGTTGCCTACCGGTACACAATCATCTACCGGATGCAAATCTTGCAATAATTGTTGGGTTACCTCGCCATCAAAACGCACTTTCACCAATTGTTTCTGCTGATAGGTGGTTTGCAAATTTTTCAAGGTATTGTTGGCCACAATTTTGCCCTTATTGATGATGATAACTCTATCGCAAATAGCTTCTACTTCCTGCAAAATGTGCGACGAAAACAAAATTGTTTTATCAACACTTTGCGCTTTGATAACGTTTCTAATTTCAATTATTTGATTGGGGTCCAAGCCGGTAGTGGGTTCGTCCAATATCAATACTTCGGGTTGATGAATTAAGGCTGCTGCAAGACCTACCCTTTGTTTGTAACCTTTGGATAATTGAGTAATTTTTTTATGCTTTTCAGGAGTTAAGCCCGTTAAAGCTACAGCATTAGCCACAGCCGAAGCTACCTGTTTTATTTGGTGAACACCTGCAATAAAATGGAGGTATTCGGTTACGTACATATCTGTATACAAGGGATTCGATTCGGGCAAATAACCAATTTTTTGTTTAATAGCTACTAAATGTTGCTGCACATTTAATCCTCCCACTGTTACGGTGCCACTATCTGGTGTTAAATAGC
>JAIXOS010000053.1 GCA_027486695.1 Chitinophagaceae bacterium
AAAGGTCATTTTTCCATGGAGCAAATGCACCAAATTGGCATGCAGAAAGAAGTGTTATATCAACAAGCGTATTTGCCACATTTGCAGCTAATTAAGGGCTTGCCACAATTGTTGGCCGCAGCAAACAAGCGCGGCATTCAAATGGCTATTGGCTCGGCCGCAATTCCTTTCAATATTGATTTTGTATTAGATAACCTTCAGCTACGCCACTATTTTTCAACCATTGTAAGTGCCAATGAAGTAATTGAAAGCAAACCCAACCCAGAAGTGTTTTTAAAATGTGCTAATCAGTTAGGTGTAGCCCCAAAAGACTGTATTGTATTTGAAGATGCTCCAAAAGGAGTGGAAAGTGCATGGAGTGCAGGAATGAATTGCATTGTATTAACCACCATGCATGCCAAAGAGTCTTTTAGTGCTTATTCTAATGTATTGGCATTTGTTGATGATTATACCGATCCAAATCTAGCTGAGATTTTGGGTTTTGTTGCCGAATAAAGCAATGGAAAACCAACTAACCTCGCACAATAAAATTAAATAGAATCGTACCGCTTTGTAAGTCTTCATTGCCTTCAGAAAGAGAGAGTTCCTTGGCTTTTTTGAGTGCAATACGCTTTATTTGGCTATTGGCAGTATTGGTTAGTCGTAAGTCAATTTGCGCATCGGTCACTTTCCCATTTTTATCAACGGTAATATTTACATACACTTTGGCATTTTCAGAAAAATCGTCTTCAAAACTAGGAAGCGCCTTGAATTTCCTGCCTTTTAATCCCTTACTAATGCTGATACCGCTTTTTCCATTGCCATTATTGCCCGTGTAGCTATCGCCGGTAACGGTGCCATTGGGATTACCTTGATTGCCAACACCGCCGTTATTACCTTGATTGGTTACCTGATTGTAGCTGTCAGCACCATTACCGCCGTTTCCGGTGCCGCCCTTCACCGAAAAAAGTGCTTTGGGTTTTACAACAGGAACTGCCGCAACACTTGTTTTATTAACTGTTGCTTTGTTTGCAGGAGGGGTTGTATTGGGTGTAGGGTTTACTTTATGAATGGATTTAATTGGCTTGGCAATTGCTGCAACCGCTTCAGGGTCATTGTCGTCGGTGGCAATATTTTGTGGTTCGGTGGTAGCAGCAGTTGGCATGCTTGCATTTGCTTGATTGATTGCTTCGGGAGCGGGTGTTCCGGGCATGAGTGGTTCTACGTTGCCGCTGCCTGTTTCGCCATCACCAAGGTTAATTTCTATTCCTTCGCTCAATACCGGTTGCGTTACATTAGGGGCATGCCATTTGAGTAAAAAAAAGGTTAGAAACAGCAATAAGCATACGCCAATGGTAATAGCTGCCGCTTGGGTATTTTTTTTGCGTTCAAAATGTGCATTTGCAATAGCCTGTTGATTCATAGTAGCAAAATAGGTGGTACAAACAAATGAGTGATGGGAAAGTACGCACTAAAAACGTAATTCCGACACTTGGTATTGTGTACAAAAGGTTAAACTATACAAATACCTCTTTTTTAAGATAGTTGCTGCTACATTTAGTCAATATTTTGCAGCTTCGTAACTATCAACAGAACCCTACTTTACATACGTTGAACGTACCGAAAAGGATCGTATAAAAAGGTACGAGATTTGAACAATCATCCTCAATTGTACTCGGCTTTTAGTGTACAAAAACATCATACCCAAATCGTAGAAGCGTGGCAGTAACTACCACTAAAAAAACTTTTCTAATAAAGTGATTGCCTTTACTAATGGCAAGGTGTGCGCCAAGAATGCCACCGGCACTATTGGCTACTGCCATAGGTATAGCTAGCGTCCACCAAATTTTTCCCTTTAATATGAATAATACAATTGAGCCGCAATTGGTTGCCAAATTAATCAGTTTGGCAGTAGCCGATGCGTGTAAAAAGTCGTATCCCAAAATACTGATAAAAGCAAGTATTAGAAAACTGCCGGTTCCAGGGCCAATAAAGCCGTCGTAAAAGCCAATAATAAGGGTAATAGCCATAGCTTTCCATTTAAAGCCTTTGCCAGTGCTAGGCGGTAGTTGTTCCGCCGACCCGAAATCTTTTTTGGTAAATGTATAAATGGCAACCAATACCAAAACCACCAACAAAATGGGCTTCATGAAGTTGTTGTGCACAACGGTTAGCAGTTGCGAACCGCACAATGCTGCTACGGCTGCTAGCGGCATCAGCAAACCAAGTAAGCGCCAATTGGTGTTGTTTTTTTGCACATATTGATAAGCGGCAAATCCGGTGCCAAAAAAAGCGGGGAGTTTTAACGTGGCTACAATAACATTAATGGGTTTTTGAGGTAGCAAAACAATGCCAATTGGCAACTGAATAAGGCCTCCTCCACCTACAATGGCATCTACAAAACCAGCCAAAAAAGAGGCCATACACATACAAACAAGTATTGTGGTATCCATGTTTAATATACTGTTTTAGCGGGGGTTTAAGATTTTATTGGCGCTTATAGTAGGTAAGTTAGCGATTGCCAAACCTAACAATATCAGGAGCCCACTCCAAATATGTATGGGTTTGAATGGTTCGTGCAGTAGCAGAATAGCTTGTATGGTACTTAAAATGGGAATAAGATTGCCGAACAAAGCAGTACGCCCTGGCCCTATGATGTGGATGCTTTTGTTCCACATTAAAAAAGCCATTACCGAACAACCGAGCGATAAATACAAGAAGGTTGCCGCAAAGCGCAGATTAATGATAATAGGGTGGGGATGTAGAAAAAATAGCTCAATTAAAAACACCGGAAAAAGCAAAAAGGTGGCCGATACAAAAGCTGCCGTTAAAAAACTGACGTTGCTAATACCTAAAGGGCGTTTTTTTACATAATTGTTGTACAGTGCAAAGCTGAACGAACCTGCAAGCATCCACCAATCGCCTACAGCAAAAGTAAAGTGTGTTAAGTTGCGCAAACGTCCATCTGAAATTAGCAATAGGATGCCTAAAGCGCAAGTAGCCATACCCAACAGTTGGGCTTTGGTGGTGGTTTGATGAAAAAACAAAACGCCCAATACCACCGCAAAGATGGGCGATGAAGTACAGCCAATCAATGCCAAATTAATAGCCGAGGTGTAGTTGCCGCCAATGTACAATAGTGTACTATATAGCGCAAATCCAAATGCTCCCGAAATGATTAGGTAATGCCGGTGTTGCCAAATAGCAGCCGTTTCTTTTCTGTAGGTTTTATAGCCAATAAGCAGCATGAGTATACTAGCGCCACACAATCTATAAAAACTTAAACTAACTGGCGATATGGTATTGGTAATGCCTTTGGCTAATACAAAGTTGCCACTCCAAATAATGCAGGTGAGCAGGGCAAAACCAATGCCTGATAGTAGCTGTTGACGCGTGGGTGAAGGTGACTGCATAAATTGAGCGTATTGTATTGAGCGGCTTGCATAACCGGTAAAGAAACGACTATGGGCTGAATAAATTTAAAATAGGTTGATTATCATAAGATTTATACGACTGTTTTCTCATCTTTAGACATATTGCTAAAATAGGTAAATTACCCTTGTTGAATAAACTTGTTTGGATGAATGGTGCCAACGCCATTGGTGCTGAATACGTAGTGCCGGCCCATGGCCCACACTTTTTTTCTCAATCTTTCCAGAGGAAAGGAAACAAAATCAGCGATAAAGCAATCACCAAAACATCTAATCCTATCAGCGAAAAAACCAATTGCCACCATCCCTGCTGCACTACGCTAGAAAATGCCGTAACCGAAATTTTCATAAGCAGCAGTATTTGTGGTATGATTAATGGAAAACCCATGATAGCCATCAATGCCGAAGATTGCTGTGCTTTGGCCGCAATAGCAGCTAAAAAAGTAAATACAAGGCTTAAACTAATGCCGCCCAGTATGGCTACTCCTGCAAATTGTATAAAATGTGCTAGCGGGTTGCCTAACAAAACCACAAAAACTACCAAACTAAGTAAGCTCATCAACAGCATGAGCAGTAAGTTAAACAGAAGTTTGCTTAAAACAAACTGTTGCGGACTTACAATAGAGTAAAAATAGAGCATACGACCTTTCCCTTCCTGCAAAAAACTTTTGGCTACGGCATTGATGCACACAAAGAGTTGAACAACCCAAAAAAGTCCGTTCCATATTTTATCCTCCGGCTGACCCATACTTAAATACACCACAAAAATGGTACTCATAACATAAAGGAGAATGCCGTATAAAGTGTATTGCTGTCGGGTTTCGAGGAGCAAATCTTTTTTTAAGAGCGTCCAAATTGAGAGATAAGCAGGTGATTGATGCATAAGCAGTAAATGTACAAAGGTATAGTTAGTAAGTTATTGTATGGAATAACAATCTTGTGTATTTGGCTATTATACCGGTTCTGTTTGTAATAAGTTAATCAATTGTGTCAGTTCTGTAAGGGTGTTAAAGGCATGTAATACAATCCGCAATCGTTCGCTACCTGCCGGAACAGTAGGGCTCAATATTGGACGTACATCCAAACCTGCATTTTGCAAACGAAGTGCTACTTTTTTTACAGCATCATTTCCTGGTATTACTACAATTTGAATAGGCGTTTGTGATAGAAGTTTTTGAAATGGTAAATTTGCCTGCTGAAAATGGTCTATCAGTTGGCTTAAATGTGTACGTTGTTGGTGTAGTTGTGGAAATATGCGGTAACTAGCTTGAATGGTACTGACGGCGTGCGGCGATAAGGCTGTTGAGTAAATAAAACTTCGAGCAAAATTGATGAGGTATTGCCGTAAACGCTGACTCCCTAATATGGCGGCACCATGGCAGCCACAAGCTTTGCCAAAAGTGTGTATCCGGGCAAATACTTGGTGGTGTAACCCTTTGGCTTGTACCAATCCCTCGCCTAATTTGCCAATAATGCCGATTGCATGTGCTTCGTCTACAATTAAATGGGCACCATATGTTTGGCAAATGTCAACCAAGGCTTCAATAGGACATGCATCGCCATCCATACTAAAAACCGACTCGGTAACAATGAATAAATGTTGATAGGGTTGCCGTTGCACCTGTTGTATTTTAGCAACTAGTTGCGCCATATTGTTGTGTGGAAAGGAGTAGGCTTTGGCAAGCGATAATTGTATGCCATCTCTAATAGAGGCATGTGCCAATGCATCGTACAAAACTACATCGCCGCGTTGCGGCACACACGATAACAAACCTACATTGGCATCGTAACCCGAATTAAACAGTAAGGAAGCCTCCGAATCATGAAAGCTAGCTATTATTTGTTCCGTAGCCTCGGCCAAAGCAGAATTGCCGGCAAGCAGTCGCGAACCGGTAGAGCCACTTCCTTCATGCTCAGCCATGGCTAGCAGGTTTGCATGCGCAATACCCAAATAATCGTTGCTACAAAAATCGACCATCGGGGCATTGGGTACATACAAACTGCGCAAAGCTTGCTGCTGTTGCCGTTTTTGTAGTTTGGCGGCTAAAAAATCATCTGCATACATTGGTCAAAAATAGCAGATTAAAGCGGATATTTGCCGCATTGCTACAGCCCACACCATTCCTTTAAAAACACACTTTCATGGAAGCGCCTTCTTTTTTGTCGGAACAAGATTTTACTGCCGACTTGTCGGATCATACCAAGAATATTCTTGGCTTACAGTTGCCCACCGACCCCCGTTGGGTTGATTTAGCAAGTATTAGCTTGCAAGATCTTTTAACAGACCATGCTTATTGCGAGCAAAAAGCAGCTACAACCTGTATTGCACTTATACAACATTATAATCAAAAAACTGAATTGGTTTACGCGCTGTCGCCAATTGTAACGGAGGAATGGGGACATTTTCGGTTGGTACTCAACGAACTCAAGCGCCGAAACCTTACCTTGGGTATGCAACGGAAAGATGTTTATGTTAATAAATTACTTGCTTTTCAAAAACAAGGAGGCCATCCTGACGATCGGTTTTTAGATAAACTACTTACCATGGCGTTAATAGAAGCGCGTAGTTGCGAACGTTTTAAGCGCTTAAGCGAAGGATTGCAGGATGCCTATTTCCGACAATTTTATCGTCGCTTTATGGAAAGTGAAGCCGGGCACTATACTTTATTTATTGAATTGGCCGAGCAGTATATAGATAAAAATAAGGTAAAAGCACGTTGGAAAGAATGGTTGCAATACGAAGCAGAAGTGATGCAGCAATTAGAAGTACGTGGCGATAGAATACATTAAGTTATTAGCTTGTACAAAGGTTATTGGGTAGTTATAAGATAAACCACACAATAACCTTTGTAG
>JAIXOS010000206.1 GCA_027486695.1 Chitinophagaceae bacterium
ACAAAAAGGGACGCAGAAATGCTTCCCTTTTAGCTTTTTATCGGACAACAATGATTTTAAACAAAAAAGGAAGATAGAGGGCGTACTTCTATCTTCCTTTCAATATTTACGTTATAAATCTAAATGCACTGTTTATCCCTTATTTCACAATATATGTTTTTGCTACCTGCTCGCCACGTGAATTAAGTAGTTCTACAAAATAAGTACCAACGCTAAATGATGCTGTTGATAAACTGATTTGTTGTTCACTACCGTTGGAAAGACTAATCATTTTATGAGCTACTTGCTTTCCAAAAATATCATGTACTACTAAACTTAAAGCTTCTTCCCTATTATTGGATAGAGATACTTTGAAGTTAATCACTGATTTAAATGGAATAGGATAAGCTTTTAAAGAATTTTGCTTTATTATAGCATTCTTATCTTCTGCATTACCATTGATACCATTTATTTTAGCCCCAGTTGCAGCTAATTTAGGCACTACAACAGTTTGCTTCACCCCACTAACGCTACGACAGCCAGAGGCATCTGTAACAGTTAACACCGCACCATAAGTTTGATCTACATTTTTACGCGCCACACTAAGGGTTGTACTCGACACATTGTAATTACTCACTGTGCCTGTTTGTGGCGTAACCGTCCACAAATATTTCAATGTTCCATAAGCAATACTACTATTTCCCCCATCTAATGTAAATTTTGTAGTGGTTTGAGAGTTAAAAGGACCATATACGATTGGCTTAGCTACAATGGAAGGAATAGTACCCGTAGTAGTTACTGTTAATTGTTTGCTCGCTATTTGACCCGTTTTATCAGCTACATTCAACAGTATCGTGTACGTGTTGGGGTAAGTATAAATTTGACCAAAAGCATTGGTAGTAGTTGTTGTTCTGGTAATGCCGTCTCCCAAGTTCCAAGTGTATGTGTTGCCGCCCACACCGCCTGTTGTTTTGTTGGTAATCACTACAGAGTCATTACACTTGTCTACCAACGATTTAATAACACTAACCGAAAAATCGGCTACTAACGGACTATAAGCAGGTATCGTAATGGTTTGTGGTGCTGATTTGTAAGCACTACATCCGTTAGTAGGTGTTACTGCTAAAGTAGCAGTAAGTGTTTGAACACTACTTGTTTGTTTGACTGTAACAGTTGGATTAACTACTGTTCCATCCGGAATGGTAACATTTGTAGCTGGATTTATTGTCCATAAATACTTGGCACCTCCTATTACCGATGGCGTAGTAGAATTGAGCATAAAAGTAGCTGTACCTTTATTATTGGTATTTACGCCATAACTCACAAAGGAAGGTACAGGTACAGGGAGTATTCCTTTTGTGAGGGTGAAACTTTTTGTAGCAGAATATGTTTTACCGCTCTTTTCGGTTACCACTAACAATACCTGATAAGTTCCGGGATAAGTTGTTTTATAACCAATCAATCCGTCGCTTGAGCGCAAGAAAGATGCTTTTGTACTAGTAGTTCCGTTAATGTACCACTTAAAAGTGGTTCCTGCTCCACTGAATGAACGATTCACCAAATAAATACTATCGCTACAATTATCAATGGAAGCAGTTGTTTTTCTGATGACAAAATCTGCAACACCCGATGCTATGTTAGTAGGCTCAGCAACGGTAACGGTAAACTTGGTAGAACTTGCTAGCCCACCCTCATCTTTTACGGTTACCGTAATGGTAGCTGTGCCAATTTTATCTTGCGCAGGTGTAAAGTTGATTACCCGATTGGCTAACGCAACTGTTTGACCTGTTTCTGCAACTGTTAAATTACCTAGTTTGCTTTTAGTTTTAGGTGTTTTGATTGACGTAACCAACCCTTGATTTATCCCGCTCAAACGACCACCGTTAGCACCTACATTAGCAGTACTTACGGTTACAACACCTAAACTATTGCCTACTCCGGCAGTATTGATGCTATTTGTAGCAATAGTAGCTCCTACCGCCAATTTAGCTGCCGGCGTTTCTGCATCGTTTACAGTAAATGGAACAGTTGTAGAAGCTTCCACCAAGGTATTTTGATTGGCAATACTAGTAACAGAAGGAGCCGCATTGATACTAATACCAGCCAAACTAGCTTTACCCGCAACAGTTACAACATCTACACTGCCATTGGTTGCCCCATTGCCTACAACAGCAGTAATTGTAGTTGCGTTTAGTATATTAAAACTACTTGCCGCCACACCGCCAATTGTTACATTGGTTGCACCGATAAGGTTAGTGCCGATAATAGTAATAGTACTGCTTGAAGATGCAGAAGTGGGAGCTATGGATGTTATGGTAGGAGGGCTTAATATAGGGCATCCTAAAACAGTAGGAACATTTTTATTCACTATTGTACCATCGCCAAATTGGCCATTGAAATTCCATCCCCAGGCCCATATGCTGCCATCATTTTTAATAGCCATAGAGTTTAAATATGAACCAGTTCTTAATACTGCACCAACAAAATTGTTACTAATTAAAGTTGGCAAATTTTTATTAACATTGGTTCCGTCGCCTAATTCTCCGTTAATATTGAAACCCCAAGCCCATAAGGTTCCATCAGTTTTTAAAGCTATTGAGTGTTCCCATCCAGCCGAAATATCACTCCAGTTTGTTGCATTTCCAATCTGTTTAGGTATCGATTGGTTGATACTTGTTCCATTGCCCAACTTGCCAAAACTATTACTTCCCCAAGCCCATAA